>NZ_PTQZ01000194.1 GCF_002943415.1 Amnimonas aquatica
ATGATGACGATGCGCGCAGGCATCCGGCATACCGGGCCAATCTGCCACAAATCACGGGAAAATGCGCCGGCCTGGGCTACAATGCCGCCCATCCCACCTTTCGCACACTGGAATCCGCCCCGTGCTCGAGCTGCAAGACCTGGAAGCCTGGCGTGACGACCGCTGCCTGTTCGGCGCGCTGTCGCTGTCGCTGCCGGCCGGCGGGGTGGTGCAGGTCGGTGGCGCCAACGGCGTCGGCAAGACCACGCTGCTGCAGCTGGTCGCCGGGCTGGCGCCGCTGTCGCGGGGGCGCGTGTGCTGGCGCGGCCGGGACCGCGATCACGATCCTGCCGCCTTCCTCCGCGAGCTGCTGTTCCTGGGGCATCTGCCGGGCATCAAGGCGGCGCTGACGGTGGCCGAGAACCTGCGCTTCCTGGCCGCCGCGCGCGGCCTGGCGCCGGATGATGCCGCGATCGCCGCCGCACTGGCGCGCGTGCGTCTCGACGGTCACGAGGACAGTCTGGCCGGGCATCTGTCGGCCGGCCAGAAGCGCCGCGTCGCGCTCGCGCGCCTGTTCACCGAGCCGGTGCCGCTGTGGCTGCTGGACGAGCCGTTCACCGCCNTGGTCATGCTGACCACGCACCATGCGCTGGCGCTGCGCTGTCCCTTGCAGCAGCTGCAGCTGCTGCCGGCCTATGACGACGACGCGGATAGCGATGGCTCCCGCGCCGACGGAGCCCCGACATGATGCTTCGCGCCGCCTGGCAGCTGCTGCGCCGCGACCTGCGCCTGGGGCTGCGGCAGAGCGGCGACTGGCTGAACCCGCTGGTGTTTTTCCTCATGGTCATCGCGCTGGTGCCGCTGGCGGTGAGCCCGGAGCCGGCGCGCCTGCGCGAGCTGGCCGGCGGCATCATCTGGATCGCGGCGCTGCTGGCGGTGCTGCTGGCCATGGACGGCCTGTTCCGCGGCGACCATGAAGATGGCACGCTGGAGCAGCTGTTGCTGAGTCCGGCGCCGCTGCCGCTGCTGGTGCTTGCCAAGGTGCTGGCGCACTGGCTGCAGACCGGCCTCAGCCTGACCGTGCTGGCACCGCTGGCGGCGGTACTGCTGAACCTGCCGGGCAGTGCCATAGGCGTATTGTGCGCCACGCTGCTGATCGGCACGCTGACGCTGAGCCTGATCAGCGCCATCGGCGCCGCGCTCACCGTCGGGCTGCGGCGTGGCGGCGTGCTGGTCCCGCTGATCACGCTGCCGCTGCACATTCCGGTGCTGATCTTCGCCACCTCGGCGGTGCGCAGCGCCGTGCTAGGCTTGCCGGTCGACGGTCATCTGGCGCTGCTGGCGGCATTCCTGGTGCTGGCGCTGATGCTGGCGCCGCTGGCCGCCGCCGCCGCGCTCCGGCTTGCCGGCGGCGGACGCTGATCCGGGCGGGCAGTCGCTGCGGCATGGGTGAAAACAAGAAACAAGGTGCCGCGCCGGCGCGGCACCACGGGAGAACACATGAGCTGGTTGCGCCGACTCTGGGCGGCATTCGAGAGCACTGTCAGCCCGCGCCATTTCTACGAGCTGAGCGGTCGCTGGCTGCCCTGGCTGGCCTGGCCGGCCGCCGTGCTGATCGCCACCGGGCTGGTCTGGGGGCTGGCCTTCGCGCCGGCGGACTACCAGCAGGGCAACAGCTACCGCATCATCTTCATCCATGTGCCGTCGGCCAGTCTGGCCATGGGCGGCTATCTGCTGCTCGCCGTCTGCGCGCTGATCTCGCTGGTCTGGCGGGTGAAGACCGCCGACATGGTGGCGAAGGCGGCGGCGCCGGTGGGGGCGCTGTTCTGCCTGTGCGCGCTGTTCACCGGCTCGCTCTGGGGCAAGCCGACCTGGGGCACCTACTGGGTCTGGGATGCGCGCCTGACCTCCATGCTCATCCTGCTCTTCCTCTATGCCGGGATCATGGCGCTGCACAGCGCCTTCGAGGATGCTGCCCAGGGCGGCAAGGCGGCGGCCATCCTGGCGCTGGTCGGCGTGGTCAACCTGCCGGTCATCAAGTATTCGGTGGAGTGGTGGAACACGCTGCACCAGGGCTCGACCTTCCGCATCACCGAGCGGCCGTCCATGCCGCCGGAAATGTACCTGCCGCTGCTGGTCATGTTCTTCGGCCTCTGGCTGCTTTATTCGGCCGTGGTGCTGATGCGCAGCCGGCACGAGATCCTGCGCCGCGAGCGCCGCGCGCGCTGGGTACGCGACATCGTCGCCGCAAGCCAGGCCGGTGACGGGAGGCGGGGCTGACCATGTACTTCGACTCCTTCGCGGACTTCCTTGCCATGGGCGGTCATGGCATATATGTGTGGCTGTCCTACGGCCTCATGACGGCGCTGCTGGCGCTGCTGATCCTGGGTTCGCGCTGGCACCAGCGCCGCTGGCTGCGCGAGCAGCACCGGCAGGCGGTGCGGCAGCAGGCACGGCGACCGGCCGACTCCCCTGAACCGGGCCGCGCGCCCGACAACCGGAACTGATGTCCATGCACCCGCAGCGCCGCCGCCGACTGATCTGGATCCTCGCCCTGCTGGCCGGCTTCGCCCTTGCCGTGGCGCTGGCCGCCTACGCCCTGCGCCAGAACATCAATCTGTTTTTCACGCCGAGTCAGCTCGCCGCCCATGAAGCCGTCGACGGCCAGCGTATCCAGGCCGGCGGCCTGGTGGTGCAGGGGTCGGTGCGGCGTGCGCCGGACAGCCTCGCGGTGCGTTTCAGCATCAGCGATCTGCGGCACTCGGTGGATGTGGTCTACGAGGGCATCCTGCCCGACCTGTTCCGCGAGGGGCAGGGCATCGTTGCCAACGGACGCTGGCAGGACGGTGTCGTGGTGGCGGACGAAGTGCTGGCCAAGCACGACGAGAACTACATGCCGCCGCAGGTGAAGGAAGCCATCGAGAAAGCGGGGCATCCGGCCGGTGCCGGGAGTGACGGGGCGGACAGGACGGGGTCCTACCAGGCGCGGTGACGCGTCAGGTGGCAGGGCAGGGATGGCTGGCTGGCGGCCGGGGAAAGCGCATGCGGCGATGGTGGCGACAATGTCTGGGGGGCGGTCTGCTGGTGCTGTGCCAGCCGGGCTGGGCTGCGCCCGACTGGCGCTTCGTGGTCACGCCCAATGCCCTGGAGGAAGAGGTCGAACTCGCGGTCAAGGACTGGCGCGAACCGCCCAAGCGTGAAGATGACCTGCCGTCGGTGTCCGCCGGCGAGCCGGTGCCGGTCGATGACGAGCAGCTGGTGCGCGAGGCCACCTACGCTGTTGCCCAGACCCTGCAGGCCATGGGCTACTACGAGCCCGACATTAGCCTGGTGCGCCGCGACGGCGACTGGCGCCTGACCGTCAATGCCGGCGAGCCGGTGCGCGTGCGCCAGCTCGGCATCGAGCTGCAGGGCGCCGCCGCCGATGACAAGTGGTTCCGTG
>NZ_PTQZ01000195.1 GCF_002943415.1 Amnimonas aquatica
TTGTTCTGGCGTCTTCCTGACGGGCCCGGTTCAGGCCCGGTGCCCGCCTAATATGGCCGTCAGGCGCGCCTCCGCGTCAATCCCGGCTGTCCGGCAAACGCCTCTTTTCATCGGTTGATGCGCAAGTGGGCACAAAACGTGCACATCCATCGTCAAAGGGGGGCGAGGCGTCAAAAAAACCGAGACGAAGTGCCGAAGCGTTCTGCTACAGTCAGGTTATGCACAGACTGATTCATGCTTCGCACACCACGTTCCGGGCGGCTCGCCCGCAGGCTGCCGCCGCTGTTCGCGCCACGGGCGGAAACGGCGACGGCGACCCGACGGATGCCGAGGGCGACAGCCAGACGGCGGTGGTCGTGGCGCCGGTGGAGCCGGCGCTGAAGCGCCCGCGCCGCTACCACGTCGTCATCCTGAATGACGACTACACGCCCATGGAATTCGTCATCGACGTGCTGGAGCGTTTCTTCGGGCTCAACGTCGAGCAGGCCACCGTCCTGATGCTGCAGGTGCATCACCAGGGCCGGGCGGCGGTGGGAAACTATTCGCGCGATGTCGCGGAAACCAAGGCGGCCATGGTGGTCGACCACGCACGGCAGCATGAACATCCGCTGCTGTGCCAGGCAGAGCCGATGCCCTGAGGCAGCGGCAAGGAGAGGCAGGCAATGTTGAGTCGTGAACTGGAGCTGACCCTCAATCTCGCGTTCCGTGATGCCCGTGGCAAGCGCCACGAGTTCATCACCGTCGAGCACCTGCTGTTGTCGCTGCTCGACAACGAGTCCGCCATCACCGCCCTGCAGGCCTGCGGGGCCGACATTCCGGCGCTGCGCCGCGAGCTGCAGCAGTACGTCGACGAAGCCACGCCGCTGCTGCCGGTGCCCGACGGCGGCCGCGAGACCCAGCCCACGCTGGGCTTCCAGCGCGTGCTGCAGCGCGCCGTGTTCCATGTGCAGTCGTCCGGCAAGCGCGAGGTCAGCGGTGCCAACGTGCTGGTGGCGATCTTCTCCGAGCAGGAGTCGCAGGCCGTGTTCCTGCTCAAGCAGCAGGGCATCAGCCGCCTCGACGTGGTGAACCACCTGTCGCACGGCGGCCAGCGCGAGGAGGAGAGCCGCGAGCAGGAGCAGGGCGAGACCGAGTCCGCGCCCGACGCCGTGCCGGATTCCGCGCTGCACAACTACACCGTCAACCTCAACGAGCTGGCGCGCAAGGGCAAGCTCGACCCGCTGGTGGGCCGCGAGCACGAGATCGAGCGTGCCATCCAGGTGCTCTGCCGCCGGCGCAAGAACAACCCGGTGCTGGTGGGCGAGCCCGGTGTCGGCAAGACTGCCATTGCCGAGGGCCTGGCCTGGCTGATCACCGAGGGCAAGGTGCCCGACGCCATCGCCGACGCCACCGTGTTCTCGCTCGACATCGGCGCGCTGCTGGCCGGCACCAAGTACCGCGGCGACTTCGAGAAGCGCTTCAAGGCGCTGATCCACGAGCTGACCGAGAAGCCGGGCGCGGTGCTGTTCATCGACGAGATCCACACCATCATCGGTGCCGGTTCCGCCGGCGGCGGCGTGCTCGACGTTTCCAACCTGCTCAAGCCGGCGCTCGCCAACGGCACGCTGAAGTGCATGGGATCAACGACTTACCAGGAATACCGCAACCTGTTCGAGAAGGATGGCGCGCTGTCGCGGCGCTTCCACAAGATCGATGTCGCCGAGCCCAGCGTCGACGAGACCTACCGCATCCTGCGCGGCCTCAAGTCACGCTTCGAGGAGCACCACGGCGTGCGTTACGCCGACAAGGCGCTGCATGTGGCGGCCAGCCTGGCCGACCGCTACATCCACGAGCGCTACCTGCCGGACAAGGCCATCGACCTGATCGACGAGGCCGGCTCGTTCCAGCGCCTGCAGCCGCAGAGCCGGCGCAAGAAGGTCATCGGCGTGGCCGAGATCGAGGAGATGGTGGCCAAGGTCGCACGCATCCCGGCCAAGGCGGTGTCGTCCAACGACAAGGAATCGCTGCGCAGCCTCGAGCGTGACCTGAAAATGACCGTGTTCGGCCAGGACCAGGCCATCGACGCGCTGGCGGCGGCGATCAAGCTGTCGCGCGCCGGCCTCAAGTCGCCGGAGAAGCCGATCGGCTGCTTCCTGTTCGCCGGCCCCACGGGCGTCGGCAAGACCGAGGTCACCAAGCAGCTGGCGCGCAAGCTGGGCATCGAGCTGGTGCGCTTCGACATGTCCGAGTACATGGAGCGGCACACGGTGTCGCGCCTGATCGGGGCTCCGCCGGGCTATGTCGGCTACGACCAGGGCGGCCTGCTCACCGAGGCCATCGTCAAGCACCCGCACTGCGTGCTGCTGCTCGACGAGATCGAGAAGGCGCATCCGGAAGTGTTCAACTTGCTGCTGCAGGTCATGGACCACGGCACGCTGACCGACAACAACGGCCGCAAGGCCGACTTCCGCCACGTCATCCTGGTCATGACCACCAATGCCGGGGCGGAGCAGGTCAGCCGCGCCAGCATCGGCTTCACCCAGCAGGACCACAGCTCGGACGGCGCCGAGATCATCAAGAAGGCGTTCACGCCGGAGTTCCGCAACCGTCTGGATGCCATCATCCAGTTCGCCGCGCTGGATCCGCTGGTGATCGGCAGCGTGGTCGACAAGTTCCTGGTGGAACTGCAGGCCCAGCTCGACGACAAGCACGTGCAGCTCGACGTCGACGCCGATGCCCGCGCCTGGCTGGCGGAGAAGGGCTATGACCGCCTGATGGGCGCGCGTCCGATGGCGCGCGTGATCCAGGAGCACCTGAAGAAGCCGCTGGCCGAGCTGATCCTGTTCGGCGTGCTGGCCGACAAGGGCGGGCGCGTGCATGTCTCGGTGGCCGGCGACACGCTGAAGCTGGACGCCGAGCCGGTCGAGCGCCGCGTGCCCGAGAAGGCGATCTGAGGAGCTGTTCCGCCATGCAGCAGCACTGGCTGTTCCTCTCGGTCGCCATTGTCAGCGAGGTGGTCGCCACCTCCGCGCTGAAGGCGGCCGAGGGGTTCACCCGCCTGTGGCCGTCGCTGCTGGTGGTGGGCGGCTACGCGCTGGCCTTCTACTTCCTGTCGCTGACCCTGCGCACGCTGCCGGTGGCGGTGGCTTACGCCATCTGGTCGGGTGTCGGCGTGGCTCTGGTCACGCTGGCGGCCTGGCTGCTGTACGGCCAGCGCCTGGATGCCGCCGCGATCATCGGCCTGTCGCTGATCGTGGCCGGCGTGGTGGTGCTCAACGCGTTTTCCGGAACCGCATCGCACTGAGGCGGCCGCCGCCGATTTTTCACCGCACTGTCATTCATCCTGCACGAACGGTTAA
>NZ_PTQZ01000196.1 GCF_002943415.1 Amnimonas aquatica
GGCGTGCAGCAGACGTTGATGCGGCGTCTGTTCATTGCCTGCTGCTGAGTCTGCCGCCATACTGCGCAGCGTTCACCGTCCCCCAGGCATGCGCCCGTCATGATCCGGCACGTCCACAACTCCGTCCTGCGCAGGCTGGCACTGGCCCTGCTGCTGTCGCTCGCGCCGCTGCTGGTCCTGCCGTCGCAGGCGACGGCCGCCGGCCTGCTGGTCGATACCCGCAAGCCGGGCGAATTCCTGCCCGTGGAAGAAGCCTTCCGGCCACTGGCCGAGGTGCTGCCCGGGCACATCGTGCTGAGCTGGCAGGTGACGCCGGGGCACTACCTCTACGACAAGCAGTTCCGCATCGGCTGGGCCGGCGATCCGTCCGGGCTGCCCGCCCTGCCGCCGCCGCAGGCCTCGCTGCCCGGCGAATGGCACGACGACCCCAGCTTCGGTCGCGTCAAGATCTATCGCGAAGACCTGGCGCTGACGCTGCCCGCGCCCGCCGGTACGGCAGACGCGCGAAGCGGCACCGCGACGCTGCAGGTGCGCTACCAGGGCTGCGCCGATGCCGGCCTCTGCTACCCGCCGCAGACCTGGGAGGTGCCGGTCGATCTGGCGCTGTGGCAGGCCGATCCGGCGGATGGCGATGACGCCGGCACGGCCGCCTCCGTGCCGGCGACCGCCGATGCCCCGGCCGGCGCGCGGGCTGAGTCTCGGACCGCGCAGGCGACAGTGCCGGCCGCCCTGCCCGCCGACCGCGAGAACGCCGGCGCGCTCGCCGACTGGCTGGCCGGCGCCTCGCTGCCGCTGGTGCTGGGGGCGTTCCTGCTGCTCGGGCTGGGGCTGGCGTTCACGCCCTGCGTGCTGCCCATGCTGCCTATCCTGTCCGCCATCATCGCCGGTGACAGCAGAGCCGATGCCCGGCGCGGCTTCCTGCTGGCGCTGAGCTACGTCCTCGGCATGAGCCTGATGTACACGCTGGCCGGCCTGCTGATCGCCGGCCTCGGCGCCGCCGCCAACCTGTCGGCACTGCTGCAGAAGCCCGCCGTGCTGATCGGCTTCGCCCTGCTGTTCGCGCTGCTGGCCGTGCTCCTGCTGCAGGGCCGCGACCTGCGCCTGCCGGCCTTCATCGGCGACCGCCTGCAGGCGGCCCAGGCCCGGCGCCGCGGCGGCGCCTACGGCCCGGTATTCATCATGGGCGCGATCAGCAGCCTGATCGTTTCGCCCTGTGTCACCGCGCCGCTGGCCGGTGTCATGATCTTCCTCAGCGCCAGCCAGGACATGGTGCTCGGCGGCGCCGCGCTGTTCGCCCTCAGCCTCGGCATGGGTCTGCCGCTGCTGCTGCTCGGCGCCGGCGGCGGCCGCTTCCTGCCGCGCTCCGGTCCCTGGCTGGACGCGGTCAAGCGCCTGTTCGGCTGGCTGCTGCTGGCTGTCGCGCTGACCCTGGTCAACCGCCTGCTGCCGCCGGCGCAGCAGCTGCTGGCCTGGGCCGGCTTCCTGGCGCTCACCGCCGCCGCCCTGCTGCGTCTGGACGCTTCGCGCTTCAGGCATCCGCTGGCCGTGCTGGCATTGCTGCTGCTGACCTGGGCCGGCCTGCAGGTCTGGAGCGCCGCCAGGGGCGGCAGCGATGCCCTGCGCCCGTGGCAGGCTCCGGCTGTGCCGGCCGGCGCCACCGCCGCCGGCAAGGACAGCTACTTCACCCGCATCGAAGACCCCGCCGTGCTGGAGCGCGCCATCGCCGCCGCGCGCGCTGACGGCCGCCCCGTCATCGTCGATATCTACGCCGACTGGTGCATCAGCTGCGTGGAAATGGAGCGCAATGTGCTGGTCAAGCCGGCGGTGCGTTCTGTCCTCGACCGTGGCACGCGCCTGAAATTCGACATCACCGCCACCACCCCGGCCCAGCTCGACTGGCTGCAGCAGCGCAACCTGTTCGGCCCGCCGGTGTTCCTGTTCTGGGGCGCCGACGGCCGCGAGCGCCCGGCGCTGATCGGGGAAAGCACCGAATCCACCTTCATGAAAAACCTGGAATCCGCATGGAACTGATTGATTTCATTCTTCACGTCGACGTACACCTGCAGCAGTTCGCGGCCGCCAACGGCGCGCTGATCTACGGTCTGCTGTTCCTGATCGTGTTTGTCGAAACGGGCGTGGTGGTCATGCCCTTCCTGCCTGGCGACAGCCTGCTGTTCGCCGCCGGCGCGCTGGCCGCCACCGGTGTCATGGACCCGTGGGTGCTGTTCTTCCTGCTCTGGTTCGCCGCCGTGCTGGGTGACAACTGCAATTACTGGATCGGCCGCACGCTCGGCCAGCGCATCTACGCCAGCAACTCGCGCTGGATCCGCCGCGAATACATCGACAAGACCCAGGTCTTCTTCGAGCACCATGGCGGCAAGGCCATCGTCATCGCCCGCTTCATGCCCATCTTCCGCACCTTCACGCCGTTCGTGGCCGGCGTCGGCCGCATGCCCTACCGCCGCTTCTTCGTCATCGACGTGTTCGGCGGCCTGGTCTGGGTCGGCAGCTTCATCTGGCTGGGCTACGGCTTCGGCAACCTGCCGGTGGTGAAGGACAACTTCATGGTCGTGGTGTTCACCATCATCGGTCTCAGCGTCCTGCCCGGCATCATCGCCTTCGTGCGCGTGAAGCTGGCCGCGCGGGCGGCACGACGCAACGCCTGAGCAGGCGCTCTGCCGCCCCGGGCAGCGCCGACCCGCCTCGCGTGACGTGGCCGGCCGCGCCCCGAGGCGACCTCACTGCGACACGGGGCGCTTGAACAGGCGCCGCTGCAGGGTGCGGCGGTGCATGCCCAGCCGCCGTGCCGTCGACGAAATGTTGCCGCCCTCCTCCATGAGCACGCGCTGGATGTGCTCCCACGCCAGGCGGTCCACCGACAGCGGCTGCTCGGGAATCTCCGCGACCACGGCGCCGGCCGCCGCCGGCTCGCCTGGCGCCTCGGCGAGCGCGCGCAGGATGTCATCCGCCGAGGCCGGCTTCGCCAGGTAGTTCAGGGCGCCGCGCTTGATCGCCTCGACCGCCGTGGCGATCGAGCTGTAGCCGGTCAGCACGAGAATGCCCAGCGCCGGCTGGCGCGCCAGCAGGTCGGGAATCAGGCTCAGGCCCGACTCACCGCCCAGACGCAGATCGAGCACGCAGCGCTCGGGCGCGAAACCGGTCGCCAGCGCCAGCGCCGACTCGGCATCGCCGGCGGCGGCCACGGTGCAGCCGCGTCGCTCGCAGGCGCGCGCCAGCGTGGTGCGGAAGGCTTCGTCGTCATCGACGATCAGCAGACGCATGTCAGTCCTCCTCGGCAACGGTCGCG
>NZ_PTQZ01000197.1 GCF_002943415.1 Amnimonas aquatica
CAGCGCCAGCCGCAGGCCGAGCACCTGCTCCGGGCTGGGCAAGGCCGGCGCCAGCAGCAGGTCGTCGATGCGCTGCATGAAGGCCTGCAGGCCGGTGGTGCCGGACCACAGGCGTGTCCAGCGCAGCTGGCTGATCAGCCGCATGCCGGCGCCCGCCTGCCAGGCGAGGCGCACGGCGAGCGGGTACTGCAGGGTGAAATCCTTCCAGGCCGTCAGCGCGTGCGCGAACTTCGGGTCGTGCCAGTGCGCTGGCAGCATCTGACCCTGTGCCAGCAGCTGCGCGCACAGCACCTGGCCCTGCTCGGCCTCGTACGCCAGCAGCGACTGCAGCGTATCGGCGTCGTCGATCGGGTAGATGGTGCTGAGCAGGTCCGCGAGCGGGTCGCCGACATGCTGCCAGTAAGCCAGCGGCAGGGCCTCGGCGCGCTTCAGGGCGACGCTGGTGGGGGCGGGCGGCGATGGCAGCATGGCGGGAGCCCTCAGCGCAGGAACAGCCGGTAGGCCGGGTTGTCGCTCTCGTCGGCGTAGGCATAGCCGATGGCATCCAGCGAGGCCTTGAGCGTCTTCAGCGGGCGTTCGCCGAGCTGCAGGCCGACCAGCACGCGACCGAAGGCGGCACCGTGGTTGCGGTAATGGAACAGCGAGATGTTCCACTGCGTGCCGAGCTGGGTCAGGAAAGCCATGAGCGCGCCCGGCCGCTCCGGGAACTCGAAGCGGAACAGGCGCTCGTCGGCCAGCCCGGCGTGGCCGCCGACCAGGTGCCGCACATGCAGCTTGGCCATTTCGTCGTCGGACAGGTCGAGCACGGCATAGCCCTTGCGCTGCAGGCCGCCGACCAGCTCCTGGCGCTCGCTGTCGCCGCCGCGCAGCGACACGCCGACGAACACGTGCGCGGCGCCGGCATCGCTGTAGCGGTAGTTGAATTCGGTGACATTGCGCTTGCCGATGGCCTGACAGAACGCCTTGAACGCGCCCGGCTGCTCCGGAATGGTCACCGCCAGCACGGCCTCGCGGCGCTCGCCGAGCTCGGTGCGCTCGGCGATGTGGCGCAGGCGGTCGAAATTCATGTTGGCGCCGGAGTTGACCGCCACCAGCGTGCGTCCCTGGATGCCCTCGCGCTGCGCGTACTTCTTCAGCCCGGCCAGCGACAGCGCGCCAGCCGGCTCGCAGATGCTGCGGCACTCGTCGAAGATGTCCTTGATGGCGGCGCAGATCTCGTCGGTGGAACAGGTGATGACCTCGTCCACGCACTGCTTCGCGACATCGAAGGTGTGCTTGCCGATCTGGCGCACGGCGACGCCGTCGGCGAACAGGCCGACCTGGTCGAGGGTGACGCGGCGGCCGGCCTTGAGCGCGGCGGCCAGGCAGGCGGAGTCCTCGGCCTCGACCGCGATCACGCGGATCGACGGGTCGACGAACTTGAGGTAGGCGGCGACGCCGGCCATCAGCCCGCCGCCGCCGCAGGGCAGGAACACGGCGTCGATGCGGCCGTCGTGCTGGCGCAGGATCTCCGGCGCCACCGTGCCCTGGCCGGCGATCACGTCGAGGTCGTCGAACGGGTGGATGAAGGTGTAGCCCTTTTCGGCCACCAGCGCCTGGGCGTGGGCGTAGGCGTCGTCGTAGCTGTCGCCGTGCAGCACGGCCTGGCCGCCGAGGGCCTTCACCGAGTTGACCTTGATGTCCGGCGTGGTCTGCGGCATGACGATCACGCCGCGAATGCCGAGCTGCTTCGCCGCCAGCGCCACGCCCTGGGCGTGGTTGCCCGCCGAGGCGCAGATCACGCCGCGCTCGCGCTCGGCCTGCGACAGCCGCGAGATCCTGTTGTAGGCGCCGCGCAGCTTGAACGAGAACACCGGCTGCAGGTCCTCGCGCTTGAGCAGCACGCGGTTCTTCAGCCGGCGCGACAGCAGCCGCGCCTCGTCCAGCGGGCTCTCGATGGCGACGTCGTAGACGCGGGCCTGGAGGATGCGCTTGACCAGCGCGGCGAGCGCGGGGGCGGACGTGGTGGCGTCGGGCATGATGAACTGCTTCCGGACAGGTGCGGACGAGTATACTACGCGCTTTCCGCCCCGCCCTGCTCCGGAGTTCCCATGTCGTCCGCTTCCTCCAAGGCCGCCCAGTCCGGCTCCGCCGATGCCCTCAAGCGCGCCGTCGCCGAGGCCGCGCTCGAACACGTGCGCGCGGGCGAGGTGCTGGGCGTGGGCACCGGCTCCACCGCCAACTTCTTCATCGAGGGGCTGGCGGCGATCAAGGGTCGCGTGCAGGCGGCGGTGGCCAGCAGCGAGGCCACGCGCCAGCGCCTGGAGGCCATCGGCATCGAGGTCGTGGACCTGAACCAGGTCGACCACATCGGGGTCTATGTCGACGGCGCTGACGAGATCAATGCCGCGCTGGAAATGATCAAGGGCGGCGGCGGTGCGCTGACGCGCGAGAAGATCGTGGCGTCGCTGGCCGAACGTTTCGTCTGCATCGCCGACGAGAGCAAGTGGGTGGAGAAGCTGGGCCGCTTCCCGCTGCCTATCGAGGTCATTCCCATGGCGCGTTCGCTGATCGCGCGCGAGCTGGTGAAGATGGGCGGCAGCCCGGTCTACCGCACCGGCTTCGTGACCGACAACGGCAACGTGATTCTCGACACCTACGGTCTCGACATCATCAACCCGGTGGAGCTGGAGACGCGCCTGAACAACCTCGTCGGCGTGGTCACCAACGGGCTGTTCGCGCGTCGTCCGGCCGATGTGCTGCTGCTCGGCGGCGCCGGCGGCGTGCGCACCATCACCCGTCCGGCCTGAGCCGGCTTCTTCCTGCAGGGCCCGCTGCGCGGGCGTGTCAGGCATTCTGGCGTGAGTCGGCGGCTTCGCCGTCGGTGGCGGCGCGCAGGGCCTTGAGCTCGTCGGCGTGGCGCAGGCGCTGGCTGCGGCGCAGGTCGGCCTCGCGGCAGCGGCGCTGCTCGTCGGCGGTTTCCGGTCGCAGCACCGGCACCGGGCGCGGGCTGCCGTTGGCATCCACCGACACGAAGGTCAGGTAGGCCGAGAGGATGTGCCGGCGCTCGCCGTTGAGGGCCTGGGCGTCGACGCGGCAGCCGACTTCCATGGAGGTGCGCCAGGCCTTGTTCACCGAGGCCGCGAAGATCAGCACGTCGCCGCGCTTGGCCGGTGCCAGGAAATGCACGGCGTCGACGCTGGCGGTGACGCACACGCTCTCGGCGTGGCGGCAGGCGACCACGGCGCTGAGCCGGTCCATCTGCGCCATGATCATGCCGCCGAACACGGTGTCGTTGGCGTTCAGGTCGTTGGGGAACACCCAGTAG
>NZ_PTQZ01000198.1 GCF_002943415.1 Amnimonas aquatica
CAGCAAGGCGCGCAGGCGGAAGCCGGGACACCGGCCGGTGATGCCGGCGTGCCGCTGGCGCAGACCGATCTCGCCTGCCTGATCAGCTGTCTGTCGGAGGAGCTGGCGCGCTGCCTGCAAGGCCTGGGCACGCCGCTGAACCGGCGCGAACGCGAGGGTCTGCGGCACTGGGCCGCCGGCCTGGGCCAGGCGCTGTGCCTGGAGCCGGTCTGGCTGGCCGGCAGCGAGGACGAGGCCCGCGCCCTGCATCAGGTGCTGCTGGCACCGCCGGCGATCGCGGCGGGCACGCAGGCCCGGCACTGGCTGCGCTGTGTCGCCGCCAGCGACCCGCTGCCGGCTGCCGGCCGCCGAACCCTGGCGCTGGCGCGCAGCCTGCTCGATCCGCTGGTGGCCGACACCCTGGGCCTGCCGCGCGACACCGTCGCCGGCCTGTGGCGCCGCGCCAGCGGCTGGCTGGTGGAGAAGGGACGTCCGCTGGCCGGCCAGAGCGAGGCCGTCCGCCACTGGCAGGCTCGCCGCATCCGCCAGGACGACTGAGGCACACGGACGAAAGGGGCGCAGGCCCCTTTCCGCACTCCCGCCTCAGACCGGGAGGATGCGCGCGAACACCGCCTTCAGGTATTCGGTCTCGGGAATCGCCGGGTGCACCGGGTGGTCGGCGCCCTGGTGGCCGTGGTGGACGATCTGCGCCTGGCGGTCGATATGGCGCGAGCCGGCGCGGATGACATCGACCAGTTCCTCGCGCGCCAGGTGCATGGAGCACGAGCCCGACACCAGCAGGCCGTCGCGGCCGAGCAGGCGCATGGCCAGCTCGTTGGCGCGGCGGTAGGCCTGCAGGCCGGCCTTGTGGTCCTTGCGGCGGGTGATGAACGCCGGCGGGTCCATGATCACGACATCGAAGCGCTCGCCATCCTGCTTCAGCGCCTGCAGGGCATCGAAGGCATCGCCCTGCAGCGTCTGCACCTTGCCCTGCAGACCGTTCAGCGCGGCATTGCGCACGACCTGGTCGAGCGCGCGCTCGGAGGCATCCACGCAGTGCACCTCGGCGGCGCCGAAGGCGGCGGCCTGCACGCCCCAGCCACCGATATAGGAAAACACGTCGAGCACGCGCTTGCCGGCCACCAGGCCCTTCAGACGCGCACGCGACTCGCGGTGGTCGTAGAACCAGCCGGTCTTCTGGCCCTCGCGCACGCGGCTCTCGAACGTCACGCCGTTCTCGCGCAGGGTCAGCACCTGCGGCACTTCGCCGTAGGCCACCTCGACATAGCTGTCCAGGCCTTCGACCTGGCGCATCTTGCCGTCGTTCTTGAGCAGGATGCCGGCCGGCTTCAGCACCTTGACCAGCGCCGCCACCAGCGCTTCGCGCTCGCGTTCCATGCCGGCGGTGGAGATCTGCACCACCAGATGATCGCCGAAGCGGTCCACCACCAGGCCGGGCAGGCCGTCGCTGTCGCCATAGACCAGACGGTAGTACGGCTCCGGATACCAGGTCTCGCGCAGGCTGAGCGCGATCTGCAGGCGGTGCGTGAACAGCGATGCCGACAGCGGATGCGCGACATCGCGACCGACCAGGCGGGCGCAGATCAGCGTGTTGGGATTGACGATGGCGACGCCCAGCGGCTTGCCCCGGCTGTCCTCGACCACCGCCTGGTCACCCGGCGCGAACGCCTTCAGCGGCGTGGCGGCGATATCGACTTCATTGGAGTAGACCCAGGCGTGGCCTTCACGCAGGCGGCGTTCTTCCTGGGCTTTCAGTCGCAGGCGGGGCAGATCGGTCATGGCGGGCTCTCTCAGATGCCCGCCAGGACGCTCAGGCGATCAGGGCAGGCGGAATGGCGTGTTCGGCGGCGATGTGGGCCACGGGGGTGCCCTGCCGCACCGGCGGCGCTTCGAACGCGGTCGGCAGCGAAGCGGCCAGGCGGCCGTCGCGGAACAGCAGCAGGGTTTGCGGCGCGATGATGTTCCACGCCTCGTTGTCCGTCAACGGCGCAGTGGCGATCACCGCCACCCGGTCATCAGGCCCGGTCTGCTGGCGGAAGTCCACCGACACGTCGTCATCGGACAGGTGCGCGACCGAGAACGGGGCCTCGCGCACGATCCAGGCCAGCTGCGTGGAGCAGTGCGCCAGCAGCCACTCGCCATTGGAGAGCAGGAAATTGAAGGTGCCGTGGCGCGACACTTCGCGCGCCACGCGCTGCACGCTCGCCAGCAGCCCGGCTTCGTCCGGCCGGCCATCCGGGTGATCGGCGAGGACCTGGTTGAGCAGGTGGCAGAAAGCCTCCTCGCTGTCGGTGTCGCCTACCGGCAGGATGCGACCGGGCCGGCCACGGAAATCCTTCAGATCGCCGTTGTGCGCGAACAGCCAGTAGCGCCCGCCGATCTCGCGCTGGAACGGGTGCGTGTTCTGCAGCCGGATCTGCCCCTGCGTGGCCTTGCGGATATGCGCCACCACATGCCGCGAGCGGATGGGATAGGCGCTGACCAGCTCGGCGATGGGCGAGTTGACGCTGGCCTCGGTGTCGATGAACACGCGGCAGCCCTGGTCCTCGAAGAAACCGATGCCCCAGCCGTCGGCATGGTGGTCGGTGTCGCCGCCACGCCGCCGGAAGCCGGTGAACGAAAAGCAGATATCGGTGGGCACATTGGCATTCATGCCCAGCAGCTGGCACATGGGAAGACTCCTGCACAGGCGCGGAACACCGCGCCAGCACTCAGCCCGCGCGACGACGCCAGACCAGATCATGCAACAAGAGCTGGCCCATCGACCAGTCACCCAGACGAGTCTGTGCGTTCAGATGGCCACCACCCGGAATCACCACCAGGTCGGAACCCCACTGGTTCGCCAGCTCCTCGGCGCGCTCGGCGGTGCAGCAGGGATCATTGTCGGTGGCCACCACGCGGGTCGCGAACGGCAGGTGATCGCCGGGAATCGGCGCGAAGCCGCGCAGCTCGGGTGCCGCACGCTCGCGCTCGACATCGGCCGGGGCCACCAGCAGCGCTGCCGCCACGCCACGGCCACCGGTCTCACGCACCCAGTGCGCCACGGTGACACAACCCAGGCTGTGTGCGATCAGCACCACCGGCTTCTCGGCGGCGCGCACAGCCTCGTCCAGCCGCGCCACCCAGCTGCCCGGATCCGGACGCTCCCAGTCATCCTGCTCGGCCCGGCGGACGGCCGGCTGCAGGCGCTCCCAGCGGGTCTGCCAGTGCTCCTCGCCGGAGTTGTGCCAGCCCGGCACCACCAGCAGCTGGAAACGGCGCCAGCGGGCATCCTGCAGGGTCAGCGTGGGCAGGCCGGGCAG
>NZ_PTQZ01000199.1 GCF_002943415.1 Amnimonas aquatica
GGCGAACTGCGCCACGAGACGCAGGTGCGGCTGGACGCCGCCGGAATCGCGCTGTCCTGGCCACTGCACGACACCGGCCAGGACATCACGCTGAACTACGATGTCTACAAGCACTACCTGTCGATCATGCGCGAGCTGTTCGCCAACATCATCCGCCATGCCGGCGCCACCCGCGTGCGGGTCGATATCGACTGCCGGGACGGATGCCTGCTCAGCCGCATCGGCGACGACGGCCAGCGCTTCAACGGCGAGCACCCGGGCCACGAAGGCGGCCACGGCCTGTTCAACCTGCAGCGCCGGCTGCAGGAACTGGGCGGCACCCTGCGCTACGACCGCGGCGATGACGGCAACCTCGCCGAGCTCGACATTCCGCTGCGGGCGGCGGACTGATGCCCCCCGCCACAATGGCCGCGCCGGCGGCCCTGCCCGTCGATGCCGTGCTGCCGACGCTGCTGGCCACGCTGTCGGCACAAAACACGCTGGTGCTGCAGGCACCGCCCGGCAGCGGCAAGACCACGCGCGTGCCGCTGGCCCTGCTCGGGCTGCTCGCGCGCGCCGGCAGCGATGGCACCGGCGAGCCTGCCTGGCTGGCCGGGCGGCGCATCGTCATGCTGGAGCCGCGCCGGCTGGCGGCACGTTCGGCGGCGCGCTACATGGCATCGCTGCTGGGCGAAGAAGCCGGGCAGCGTGTCGGCTACCGTACCCGCCTCGACACCCGGGTCGGCGCCGCGACCCGCATCGAGGTGGTGACCGAGGGCATCCTCTCGCGCCTGCTGCAGGATGATCCGGAACTGTCGGCCTACGGTGCGGTGATCTTCGACGAATTCCACGAGCGCTCGCTGCAGGCCGACCTCGGGCTGGCGCTGGTGCGCGAATGCCAGCAGGTGCTGCGCGATGACCTGCGCCTGCTGGTCATGTCCGCCACCCTCGACACCGGCCCGCTCAGCGCCCTGCTCGGCGACGCGCCGGTGCTCGCCGCCGAGGGCCGCACGTACCCGGTGGAGACCCGCTACAGCCCGCCGCCCGCCGGCCAGACCAGGCCGGGCGAGCACCAGCGCCGGGAAATCCTGCGCCTGCTGTGCGAGGAGACCGGCTCGCTGCTGGTGTTCCTGCCCGGCGAGGGCGAAATCCGCCGCCTCGCCGATGACCTGGCTGCGCTGCTGCCACCGGATGTGCTGCTGTGCCCGCTCTACGGCCAGCTCGCCGGCGCCGAGCAGGACCAGGCCATCAGCCCGGCGCCGGACGGACGGCGCAAGGTCGTGCTGGCCACCGCCATCGCCGAGACCAGCCTGACCATCGAAGGCATCCGCGTGGTGGTCGATGCCGGCCTGGCGCGCGTGCCGGTATTCGATCCCGGCTCCGGCATGACCCGCCTGCACACCGAGCGCGTTTCGGCGGCAGCGGCGGAACAGCGCCGGGGCCGCGCCGGCCGTCTCGGCCCCGGTCTCTGCGTGCGGCTCTGGAGCAGCGAAGAGCAGGCGCGCCTGCGGCCTTTCGCCACGCCCGAGATCCTCGCCGCCGACCTGGCGCCACTGGTGCTGGAGCTGGCCGGCTGGGGCGTGCGCGATCCGCAGGACATGGCCTGGCTCGACCAGCCGCCGGCACCGGCCTGGGCACAGGCGCGGGAACTGCTGGTCAGACTCGGCGCCCTGCGCGCCGATGGCGGCATCAGCGACCATGGCAAGGCCATGCTCGGGCAGGGCCTGCCGCCGCGGCTGGCGCATCTGCTGCTGGCCGGGCGCGCCCGCGGCCTCGGTCGTCTGGCCGCCGAGCTGGCGGCGCTGCTCGGCGAGCGCGACCTGCTCGCCGGTCCGGCCGCCACGCTGGCCGGCGTCGACCTGCACCGCCGCCTCGCCNGGCCGGCGAGTCCTGGCTGGTGGCCGTCCAGCTCGATGGCCAGGCCCGCGAGGCACGCATCTTCCTGGCCGCGGCCATCACCCAGGATACGCTGGAGCAGCTGTTCGCCGGGCGCATGGAGACCAACGACCTGCTGGCCTGGGATGCCAGCGCCGGCGCTGTGACGGCGAAGCGCCAACGCCGCCTCGACGCCCTGCTGCTGGCCGAGTCGCCGCTGCCCCGGCCCGACCCGGACACCCTGCTGCCGGTGTTCCTGGCCGGGCTGACGCAGGCCGGCGCGCAGGCACTGCCGTGGACACCGCGCCTGCGCCAGTGGCAGGCGCGCGTGCGCCTCATGCACGGCCTGGAGCCGGCACAGTGGCCGGATGTCGGCGATGCCGCACTGACCGCGACCCTGGCCGACTGGGCTGCGCCCTGGCTGAGCGGCATCTCGCGCCTGTCCGAACTCGCCGGCTTTCCGCTGCACGATGCCCTCGCCGCGCTGCTGGACCCGGCCCGCCAGCGCCAGCTCGACGCCCTGCTGCCGGAGCGCATCACCGTGCCCAGCGGCTCCGAGGTCGAGATCGACTACTGCGCCGCCGAGGACAACCAGCTCGGCCCGGTGCTGGCGGTGAAGCTGCAGGAGCTGTTCGGCCTGCGCACGACGCCGGCGCTGGCCGGCGGCCGCGTGCCGCTGACCCTGCACCTGCTGTCACCGGCGCGGCGCCCGGTGGCGGTCACCGGCGACCTCGCCAGCTTCTGGCGCCAGGGCTACCCGGAGGTGCGCAAGGACCTGCGCGGCCGCTACCCCAAGCACCCGTGGCCGGAAGACCCGCTCACCGCCCCGGCGCAGCGCGGCGTGAAACGGCGCGATGCCTGAGCGCCGGCTCGTCGCCAGCCTGCTCCGCCCCCGCCGGGCCCGGCGTATACTGGCGACATGACCGAACTCTCGCTGCTGCAGAAAATCCTGGTGTGGGCGCCGCCGGTGCTGTTCGCCATCACCGTGCACGAAGCCGCCCACGGCTACGCCGCGCGCGCCCTCGGCGATGACACCGCCGCCCGCCTCGGGCGCCTGAGCCTGAACCCGCTGCGCCACATCGACCCGGTCGGCACCGTGCTGGTGCCCGGCGTGCTGCTGATGCTCGGCGGTTTCCTGTTCGGCTGGGCGAAACCGGTGCCGGTGGACATGCGCCGCCTGCACCGGCCGCGCCAGGACATGGCGCTGGTGGCCGCCGCCGGGCCGGCCGCCAATGCCGTCATGGCGCTGGGCTGGGGCCTGCTGCTGAAATGGCAGGCCGGCGGCAGCGGCGAAACCGCCCTGCTGCTGAGCTACATGGCGGTGGCCGGCATCATCATCAACCTGGTGCTCATGGTGCTCAACCTGCTGCCCATGCCGCCGCTGGACGGC
>NZ_PTQZ01000002.1 GCF_002943415.1 Amnimonas aquatica
GTTCCTTCCAGCGGCGAGGATGTCAACCGCGGCGACCGCACGGTGCCCTACGACCTGCCGCGTGTCGACTTCTATCACTGGGTGCTGACCGACATTCCGGCCGGCGTGACCGAGCTGGCCGAAGCCGCCGATGCCGATGGCCTGGTGCCGCGCGGCAAGCCGGCGGGTCCGTCCGCCGCCGGTGTGCGCGGCATCAACGACTACACCGGCTGGTTCGCCGGCGACGCCGACATGGGTGGCGACTATGGCGGCTACGACGGCCCCTGGCCGCCGTTCAACGACGAGCGCCTGCACCGCTACCGCTTCACCGTCTATGCGCTGGATGTCGACACGCTGGGCCTGCCGCCGCGTACCACCGGCGCCGAGGCACTGGCGGCGATCAGCGGGCATGTGCTGGATCAGGCTTCGATCACCGTGACCTACGCCCTGTATCCGGCGGCGAGACCCTGACGGCCGTGCGCGCACACATCCTGCAGCATGTCGCCTTCGAGGGGCCGGGCAGCATGGCTGTCTGGCTGGCGGAGCACGCCGGCAGTGTCGGCTATACGCATTTCCACGCCGGTGATGCCCTGCCGGACCCCGCCGAGGTCGACCTGCTGATCGCCATGGGCGGTCCGATGAGCGTCAACGACGAGCATGAGCTGCCCTGGCTGGTGGCGGAAAAGGCGTTCATCCGTGCAGTGATCGCACGCGGTACGCCGGTGCTGGGCATCTGCCTGGGGGCGCAGCTGATCGCCAGCGCGCTGGGCGCGCGGGTCTTTCCCAATGGCGAGCGCGAGATCGGCTGGTTTCCGGTCACGGCCGAGCCTGCACCGGAAAGCTGTTTCGGCTTTCCGCCGGAGATCGAGGTTTTCCACTGGCATGGCGAGACCTTCGAGCTGCCGGCCGGCGCGGTCCGTCTGGCGCGCAGCGAGGCCTGCCTGAATCAGGCGTTCCAGTTCGGCGAGCGTGTGGTGGGGCTGCAGTTCCATCTCGAGACCACGCCGGAAACGGCGGCCGAAATCATGCGGCACTGCGCCGACGAACTGGTGCCGGCGCGCTGGGTGCAGCCGGCGGCCGACATCGAGGCGCGCCTGCCGGCTGCCTGCGCGGACATCAATGTGCTGGCGCGGGCATTGCTGGACTGGCTGACGCGCCCCTGATCCTTGCCTGGCTGGTGCCGGGCAGGCGTGTCAGGTGGCGGCGCGCAGCAGGTTGGAGAGCTTGGGGTCCGGGCGCTTGGCCGGGCGGTAGAGCAGTACCAGCTTGCCGATGGTCTGGGCGATTTCGGCCTGGGTGGCGCGGGCGATCTCGAGAATGGCTTCCTGGCGGGCTTCGCGGTCCTCGCCGCCGACGCGGACCTTGATCAGCTCGTGGTCTTCCAGGCGGGCGTCGATCTCGGCCAGCACGGCGTCGGTGAGTCCGTTGCCGCCGAGCAGGACCACCGGATTCAGGTGGTGGCCGATCTGGCGCAGGCGTTTCTTTTCAGCGGTGGACAGGCTCACGGGGTTACCTCGATTGCGGCACGGGGCGGCATATTCCGGCCCGGCCGGCCCGGGCGTCGTCGCGCGCGGAGGGCGGGACGGGCAGGGCGGCGGGCAAAACGTGCCGGTTTCTGGTAAAAGAGGGCTTATTCTAGCCTGTCGCGACAGGTGTTTCCCCTTATTTTCGATTTTCCCTCGTATCCCATGGCCACCCGAATCACCAATCACAAGCTCAGCGGCAGCAGCAAGGCCTGGATGAAGGAGCATCTGGACGACCATTACGTCCAGCGCGCCTGGAAGGACGGCTACCGCTCGCGTGCCAGCTACAAGCTGCTGGAGTTGCAGGAGCGGGACCGCCTGCTGCGCCCCGGCATGACCGTGCTCGATCTCGGCTCCGCCCCCGGCGGCTGGTGCCAGGTCGCCGGTCGCCTGCTGGACGGGCGCGGCCGGGTAGTGGCGACAGACATCCTGCCCATGGACGCGCTGCCGGATGTCACCTTCATCCAGGGCGACTTTCGCGAGCAGTCGGTATTCGACGAGATCCTCGCGGCGTTGAATGATCAGCCGGTCGACCTTGTAATTTCCGACATGGCCCCCAATATGTCTGGTAACAATGCCGTTGACCAGCCCCGCGCCATGTATCTGTGCGAGCTGGCGCTGGACATGGCCGTGCGCGTGCTTAAGCCGAACGGTGCCTTCGTGGTCAAGGTCTTCCAGGGCGAAGGCTACGAGGAATACCGCCGGCTGATCCAGCAGCACTTTCCGGTGCTGAAGGCGCGCAAGCCGGATGCCTCGCGTGCGCGATCGCGCGAGGTGTACCTGGTGGCGACGGGTTTCCGGCCCTGATGCCAGTGATTGATTCCGCGCCGCTCGCGGCGCACCGTCGGGCAGGTCGCTGCCTGAAAAGACCGTTTCTGAGCCAGGAGGTTCGCCACTGTGAATGATCTCGCCAAAAATCTGCTGGTCTGGCTGCTGATTGCCGGTGCGCTGAGCTATGTCTTCGGCAACTTCAACAAGGCATCGCCCAGTCGCACCATGAGCTACAGCGAGTTCGTGGCAGCCGTCGACGCCGGCGAGATCAAGCAGGTGCGCATCCAGCCTGATCTGATCACCGGCCAGCGCAGCAGCGGCGAGGCGTTCGAGACCGTGCGCCCGCCGGCCCCGGACAACGACCTCATCAACCAGCTGCTGAAGCAGAGGGTGGCAGTCGTCGGCGCCGCGCCGGAGCAGCAGGGCGTGCTCTCGCAGCTGCTGGTGGCGGCCTTCCCGATCCTGCTCATGGTCGCGCTGTTCGTGTTCCTGTCGCGCAAGATGGGCGGCGGCATGGGTGGCGGCGGCGGTCGCGGCAACCCCATGAGTTTCGGCAAGTCGCGCGCGCGCCAGCTTTCCGAGGACCAGATCAAGGTCACTTTCGCCGATGTCGCCGGCTGCGACGAGGCCAAGGAAGAAGTGAAGGAAGTCGTCGACTTCCTGCGTGATCCGGGCAAGTTCCAGCAGCTCGGCGGCCGCATTCCGCGCGGCATCCTCATGGTCGGTCAGCCCGGCACCGGCAAGACGCTGCTGGCCAAGGCCATCGCCGGCGAGGCCAAGGTGCCGTTCTTCTCCATCTCCGGCTCCGACTTCGTGGAAATGTTCGTCGGCGTCGGCGCCAGCCGCGTGCGCGACATGTTCGAACAGGCCAAGAAGAATGCGCCCTGCATCATCTTCATCGACGAAATCGATGCCGTCGGTCGTCATCGCGGCGCCGGCATGGGGGGCGGTCACGACGAGCGCGAGCAGACGCTGAACCAGCTGCTGGTGGAAATGGACGGCTTCGAGGGCAGCGAGGGCGTGATCGTCATCGCCGCCACCAACCGTCCGGACGTGCTCGACTCCGCGCTGCTGCGCCCGGGTCGCTTCGACCGCCAGGTGGTGGTCGGCCTGCCGGACATCCGCGGTCGCGAGCAGATCCTGCGCGTGCACATGCGCAAGGTGCCCATGGCCGCCGACGTCGATCCGGAGACGCTGGCGCGCAGCACGCCGGGCTTCTCCGGCGCCGATCTCGCCAATCTGGTCAACGAGGCCGCGCTGTTCGCCGCGCGCGGGAACCTCAAGCAGGTCAGCATGAACGAGTTCGAGAAGGCCAAGGACAAGATCATGATGGGCGCCGAGCGCAAGTCCATGGTCATGTCCGACAAGGAGAAGCTGAACACCGCCTATCACGAGGCCGGCCACGCCATCGTCGGTCGTCTGGTGCCTGATCACGACCCGGTCTACAAGGTGTCCATCATTCCGCGCGGACGCGCCCTCGGCGTGACCATGTTCCTGCCCGAGGAAGACCGCTACTCCATGTCCAAGCGCTCGATCGAGAGCAGCATCTGCTCGCTGTTCGGCGGTCGCATCGCCGAGGAGCTGACGCTGGGCTTCGATGGCGTCACCACCGGCGCCAGCAACGATATCCAGCGCGCCACCGAGCTGGCGCGCAGCATGGTCACCAAGTGGGGCCTGTCCGAGAAGCTCGGTCCGCTGCTCTACGAGGAGGACGAGGGCGAAGTCTTCCTCGGTCGCTCGGTGACCCAGCGCAAGAACGTGTCGTCGCAGACCGCAATCGACATCGATATCGAGATCCGTTCGGTGATCGACCGCTGCTACGCCCAGGCGCGACAGATCCTGGTCGACAACCGCGACATTCTCGACAGCATGTCCGAGGCGCTGATGAAGTACGAGACCATCGACGCCGACCAGATCGACGACCTCATGGCGCGCCGCACGCTGCGCCCGCCGCGCGGCTGGAACGATGGCGACAAGTCCGGCGGTGCGTCGGCGTCCGCCTCCCCGGTCGATGACAAGCCGGTTTCCGGCGAGCCCGCGGCCGACGCGCTCTGATGCGGCGCGCTGCGTCAGGCGTCTCGGACGCTGTTCCGGAAGAGGGCCGCCATCGCGGCCCTTTTTCCGCGTTCAGGACGGCTTCCTTCAGTCGTCGGCACGCGTTGCCGGCGGAGTCGTGCCGTGGCTGAGCTGGTCTGCGGTGCGCGCACGCTGGATCTGGCTCGGCCGGCGATCATGGGCATCCTCAATGTCACCCCGGACTCGTTCTCCGATGGCGGTCGCTATGTCTCGCTCGATGCCGCCCTCCGGCAGGCCGAGCAGATGCTGGCGGAGGGTGCCCGGCTGATCGATGTCGGTGCCGAGAGCACCCGGCCGGGTGCCGCCGCGGTCGGCGAGCAGGAGGAGCTGGACCGGTTGCTGCCGGTGGTCGAGGGCATCGCCGCGCGTCTCGATGTCGTGATCTCGGTCGATACCTCGACGCCGTCGGCGATCCGCGAGTCCGCACGCCTCGGCGCCGGGCTGATCAACGACGTCCGCTCGCTGACGCGCCCCGGCGCGCTGGCGGAAGCGGTCGCCTCCGGCCTGCCGGTCTGCCTCATGCACATGCACGGCGAGCCGGACATCATGCAGCGTTCGCCGCGTTACGACGATGTGCTGGCCGATGTGCTGGGCTTCCTGCGCGAGCGCGCGGACGCGTGCATCGCTGCCGGTGTGCTGCCCGCCCGTCTGGTTTTCGATCCCGGCTTCGGCTTCGGCAAGTCCCTGGCGCACAATCTGCTGCTGCTGCGCGAGTTCTCGGCGCTGCGGGCGCTGGGTGGCCCGCTGCTGGTCGGGGTGTCGCGCAAGAGCATGCTCGGCGGGGTGCTGAACGGTGCGCCCGTCGATCAGCGCTTGCATGCCGGCAACGCGGCTGCTCTGCTGGCGGTGGAGCGGGGCGCCCGGATCGTGCGCACCCATGATGTCCGGGCGATGGCGGATGTGCTGGCGCTCTGGCAGGCCCAGGCTGAGGTCGGACGTGTGTCCGGCACGGAACATTAAGGAATCGGCATGAGCAGAAAATATTTCGGTACCGATGGCGTGCGTGGTCTGGTCGGGCAGTACCCGATCACGCCGGACTTCGCGCTCAAGCTGGGCTGGGCCGCCGGCAAGGCCATGGCCTCGGGTGGTCGCGCATCGGTCGTGGTCGGCAAGGACACGCGCCTGTCGGGCTATCTGTTCGAGTCCGCGCTGGAGGCCGGCCTGTCCGCCGCCGGTGTCAGCGTGCGCCTGCTCGGGCCCATCCCGACGCCGGCTGTGGCGCACCTGACGCGCGCCTTCCACGCCAGCGCCGGCATCGTCATCTCGGCTTCGCACAACCCGTATCACGACAACGGCATCAAGTTCTTCGGGCCGGACGGCAAGAAGCTGCCGGATGCGGTCGAGGCCGAGATCGAGGCCTGGCTGGATCGCGACATGGTGATCGACAATCCGGACCGGCTCGGCAAGGTCACCCGGCAGGAAGACGGCCGCGGGCGCTACATTGAGTTCTGCAAGTCGAGCTTTCCCTTCGGGCTGTCGCTGGAAGGGCTGCGCATCGTCGTCGACGGCGCCCACGGCGCGACCTACCAGGTCGGGCCGGCGGTGTTCACCGAGCTCGGCGCCACGGTCATCCGCCATGCCTGCGAGCCCGACGGCAAGAACATCAATCACGAGGTCGGCTCCACGCATCCGGAGAGCCTGCAGCGCCGGGTGCTGGAGGAGCGCGCCGACCTCGGCATCGCTTTCGACGGCGATGGCGACCGCATCATCCTCGTCGACCATCGCGGCGAAGTGGTGGATGGCGATGACATCCTCTACCTGATCGCCCGCGAGCGTCAGCGTGCCGGACAGCCGCTGCCCGGTGTGGTCGGCACGCTGATGAGCAATTTCGGTCTCGAGGTCGCCCTGCGCGAGCTGGGTTGCGACTTCGTGCGCGCCAATGTCGGCGACCGCCATGTCATGGCGGCGCTGGAGGAGCGCGGCTGGACGCTCGGCGGCGAGCCGTCGGGGCATATCGTCTGCCTCGATCGCGCCACCACCGGCGATGCCATCGTCGCCGCCCTGCAGGTGCTGGCCGCCATGGTCGGCGGCGGCCGCAGCCTGGCCGACCTGCGGGCTGGCATGGGCAAGTATCCCCAGGTGCTGATCAATGTCCGCCTGGCGCAGAAGATCGACATCAAGGCGCAGCCTTCGCTGGCGCAGGCGGTGGCCGCTGCCGAGGCGGAGCTGGCCGGGCAGGGGCGTGTCCTGCTCCGGGCATCGGGCACCGAGCCGGTCATCCGCGTCATGGTCGAGGGGCGCGACGGGGTGCTGGTGCAGCGTCTCGCCGAGTCGTTGGCGGAAGCCGTGCGCAACGGCTTGTAACCCGGCACAGGCTTCGTTAGTATTGCCGGCCTCGCGAGGCTGGCCCGCCAAGGAGTATTCGCATGCGTCGCCCCTGGGTCGCCGGCAACTGGAAAATGAACGGACTGCGTGAGACCAATGCGCTGCTGGCCAAGGGCCTGTCGCTGTTGGCTGCAGAACGCGAGATTGATATCTGTGTCGCTCCTCCGGCGCCTTACTGGCTCCAGGTGGTCGACGCGATGGAAGGTACGGGTGTCCGGGTGCTGGCGCAGAATGTGTCCGAGCATGCCGGTGGTGCCCATACCGGTGAGCATTCGGTGTCCATGCTGCAGGACTGCGGTCTTGCCGGGGCGCTGGTGGGGCACTCCGAACGTCGCCAGCTGCATGGCGAGACGGACGTCGTGGTGGCCGAGAAGTTCGCCGCTGTCCGCAAGGCCGGGCTCCAGCCCGTGCTCTGCGTCGGCGAAACGCTGGATGAACGCCGGGCCGGCGAGACGCTGTCGGTGGTTTCCCGGCAGCTGCTGGCAGTGCTGGAAAGCCAGGGGCCTGACGCCTTCGATGGTGCCGTGCTGGCCTACGAGCCGGTCTGGGCCATCGGCACCGGGCTGACGGCCACGCCGGAGCAGGCGCAGGCGGTGCACGCTTCGCTGCGTGCGGTCATGGCGGCGTTCGATGCCGACCGCGCCGGGCAGCTGCGCATCGTCTACGGTGGCAGCGTGAAGGCGGGGAATGCGGCGGGGCTGTTCGCCATGCCCGACATTGATGGTGCGCTGGTCGGGGGGGCTTCCCTGGACGCGCAGGAATTCCTGGGTATCTGCCATGCGGTACGGCAGAGACTCTGAACCGGGCGATTGCCCAGAGCGGAATTGAGCGGTGCGGGTTGCCGCGGAATAGGTTGCTATGGAAACGCTGGTTCTTGTGGTGCATGTCCTGGTCGCGCTGGCCATGATCGGCCTGATCTTGCTCCAGCAGGGCAAGGGCGCTGAAATGGGCGCTTCCTTCGGCTCGGGTGCTTCGGGCACGGTATTCGGCAGTGCCGGTTCGGCGGGTTTCCTGACCAAGCTGACGGCGGTGCTGGCGCTGGTGTTCTTTCTCACCAGCCTGGGTCTGGCGATCTATGCCCGCAACCATGCCAATGACATGGCGGGCCTGATTGCGCCGGCTCCCAAGACCCAGGGTCTGCCGACCCTGCCGGGCAGCGATCCGGTGGCTCCGGTGAATTCGGATCTGCCGGTGGCTCCGACGCAGTCCGGGCAGTAAGATCGGCGGCATTGCGATACCCCGGTGGCGGGGCTAAACACCAGACAAAAGCGGAAGTGGTGAAATTGGTATACACGCAGCCTTGAGGTGGCTGTGCCTAACGGCGTGGGGGTTCAAGTCCCCCCTTCCGCACCAATTCTCGAGTGTTTCGCCGTCTTCGGCGCGAATGCTCGAAATACCGGCAAAGCCGGGCGCGAAAGGGTTTGACAAGCGTGTGTCAGCCCACTAGAGTTCGCAACCTCTGATGCGGGGTGGAGCAGTCAGGTAGCTCGTCGGGCTCATAACCCGAAGGTCGTTGGTTCAAATCCAGCCCCCGCTACCACATTCGGACTTTGATGAAAAAGCCCACCATGAGTGGGCTTTTTCATAAGTCTTGCGGCAGGTGATCGGGTGCATCACCCGGCTGCCGTCACAGTGGGCCTTGGGCCCATTTTTTGTTTCTGGCGTTTGTTTCAGGCACTCCGGCGGAGTGCCGGGAGAGCGGCAAGCATGGCCATCTCGAAGAAAGTCGAAGAGCTGACCTCCCTGCTGGAGCCGGCCGTGGTCGCGTGCGGCTTCGAGCTCTGGGGGCTGGAGTTCTTCCAGCAGGGCAGGCATTCGGTGCTGCGCCTGTTCATTGATACAGACCGCGAAAGCGGTGTCGGCGTCGACGACTGTTCGGCGGTCAGCCACCAGGTCAGCGGCGTGCTTGATGTCGAGGATCCGATCGCCGGCGAGTACACGCTGGAGGTGTCGTCGCCGGGCTGGGATCGCGGCCTGTTCAAGCCGTCGCAGTACCAGCGCTTCGTCGGCGAAGAGGCGAACCTGAGGCTGAATGCACCTCTGCAGGGGCGTCGCCGCTACAAGGGGGCCATCCAGTCGGCGGATGACACGCAGGTGTCATTGCTGGTGGATGGCGTCGTGGTACAAATCCCGTTTGCCAGCGTTGACAAGGCAAACATCGTTCCGAACCTCTGATTGAACGAGTGAGCACACAGGTCGAATCATGAGCAAAGAAATCCTGTTGGTAGTGGACTCCGTCAGCAACGAAAAGGGCGTGGCGCGCGAGGTGATCTTCCAGGCGCTGGAGCAGGCCCTGGTCGCCGCCACCAAGAAGCGTTTCGATACCGACGAGATCAACATCCGCGTCAGCATCGACCGCAAGACGGGCGAGTACGACACCTTCCGTTTCTGGGAAGTGGTGGCCGACGAGGACCACGAGATTCCGGCCATGCAGCTCGCCATCAGCGATGTCGAGGAAAAGGGCCTGAAGCTCGGCGACATCGTCGAGGAGCAGATTCCGTCGGTGGAATTCGGTCGTATCGCTGCCCAGACCGCCAAGCAGGTCATCGTGCAGAAAGTGCGCGAGGCCGAGCGTGCGCTGGTGGTCGACGCCTATCGCCATCGCGTCGATGAAATCCTGTCTGGCACGGTCAAGAAGACCACCCGTGACGGCCTGATCGTCGACCTCGGCGGCAATGCCGAGGCCTACCTGGCGCGCGAGGAAATGCTGCCGCGCGAGAGCTTCCGCATCGGCGACCGCCTGCGTGCCGTGCTCTACGCCGTCAACAGCGAAGGCCGCGGCGCCCAGCTGCTGCTGTCGCGCACCCGTTCGGAAATGCTCGTCGAGCTGTTCCGCATCGAAGTGCCGGAGATCGGCGAGGAAATCATCGCCATCCGCGCTGCCGCGCGTGATCCGGGCGTGCGCGCCAAGCTCGCGGTGAAGAGCAACGACCATCGCATCGATCCGCAGGGTGCTTGCATCGGCATGCGCGGCTCGCGCGTGCAGGCCGTTTCCGGCGAGCTGGGCGGCGAACGTGTCGACATCGTGCTCTGGGACGACAATCCCGCGCAGTTCGTCATCAACGCGCTGCAGCCGGCCGAAGTGGCCTCGATCATCGTCGACGAAGACACCCACACCATGGATGTCGCGGTCGAGGAAGACCAGCTGGCCATGGCCATCGGTCGTGGCGGCCAGAACGTCCGCCTGGCATCCGAGCTGACCGGCTGGCGTCTGAACGTCATGACCGTGGCCGATGCCCAGGCCAAGCAGGAAAGCGAAGCGCAGAAGTTCGTCGACGGTTTCGTCGCCGACCTGTCGGTGGACGAGGACATCGCCATCATCCTGGTGAACGAAGGCTTCACCACGCTGGAAGAAGTCGCCTACGTGCCGCTGGAAGAGCTGCTGGCCATCGAGGACTTCGACGAGGATCTGGTCGAGGTGTTGCGCCAGCGTGCCAAGGACGCCCTGCTGACCAAGGCGCTGGTGTCTGAAGAGGGTGCGCAGGAACCGGCCGAAGACCTGCTGGGCATGGAGGGCATGGAGCGCAAGATCGCGTTCGCGCTCGCCGCCCGTGGCGTGGTGACCATGGAAGACCTGGCCGAACAGGCCATTGATGACATCGTCGACATTGACGGGCTGGACGCCGAGCGCGCCGCCCAACTGATCATGAAGGCGCGCGAGCCCTGGTTCAACTGAGCCTCGCCCGCCCTCATCTGAAACGGAGTACCACGCCCCATGGCTGAAGTCACCGTCAAGCAACTGGCTGACACCGTCGGCCGTACCGTCGATATCCTGCTGGCGCAGATGCGCGAGGCCGGCCTGTCGCATGACAGCGCCGACGCCCCGGTGTCCGATGCCGAGAAGCAGCAGCTGCTCGCGCATCTCAAGCGTGCCCATGGCGAGCAGGCCGGCGAGCCGAAGAAGATTACCCTGCAGCGCAAGACCGTCAGCACGCTGAAGACCGGCGCCGCCGTCGGCGGCAAGGCCAAGACGGTCAATGTCGAGGTCCGCAAGACCCGCACCTATGTCAAGCGCTCCCTGCTGGAAGAGCAGGAAGAAAAGGCGCGCGAGGCCGAGGAGGCTGCCCGCCAGGCTGCCGAAGAGGCTGCCCGCAGGGTCGAGGAAGAGCGTCTGGCCGCCGAAGAGGCTGTCCGTCGTGCCGCCGAGGAGGCACGCATTGCTGCGGCCGAGGAGGAGGCCCGCAAGGCCGCCGAGGAGGCGCGCAAGCAGCTGGGCGGGGATCAGAAGGATGCCCGCAAGCTGAGCGTGCCGAAGGTCGACGTCAAGCGCCATGAGACGCCGGAGGAGCGTNCGAGGAGAAGGCCCGCCAGAAGACCCTGGAGCAGGCTCGTCGCATTGCCGAGGAGCTGGAGGGGCGCAAGGACGAAGGCGCCGCGAACCTGGCCGATACGCCCCTGGCCCGCGGGCTGGTCGGTGCGGCCTATGAGGATTCGTTCGCCCGCGAGGATCGCGAGATCAAGCGTGGCGGCGGCAGTGCCAGCCAGCGCGGTGCCAAGAAGGGACCGAAGCGTCGCGAAGAGCAGAATTTCCGTCCGGTGCAGCGCACGCTGACCAGCGCATTGTCCAGGAAGCACGGTTTCGAGAAACCGGTGGAGAAGCAGGTGTACGAAGTCACCATCGGTGAAACCATTGTCGTCAGTGACCTGGCGCAGCAGATGGCGCGCAAGTCGCGCGACGTGATCCGCGTGCTCATGAAGATGGGCGAGATGGTCACCGAGAACCAGCGCATCGACCAGGCCACCGCGGCTCTGGTGGTCGAGGAGCTGGGGCACACGGCCAAGCTGGTCAGTGCCACCGCCGTCGAAGACTCGCTGATGGACTCCATCGTGCATCACGGCGAAGCCGAGACGCGCGCGCCGGTGGTCACCATCATGGGCCACGTCGACCACGGCAAGACCTCGCTGCTCGACTACATCCGCCGCACCAAGGTGGCATCCGGCGAAGCCGGCGGCATCACGCAGCACATCGGCGCCTATCACGTCGAAACGCCGCGCGGCATGATCACCTTCCTCGACACGCCGGGTCACGCCGCCTTCACGGCCATGCGTGCCCGTGGTGCCAAGGCCACGGACATCGTGATCCTGGTGGTGGCTGCCGATGACGGCGTCATGCCGCAGACGGCGGAAGCCATCGATCACGCCCGCGCCTCCGGCGTGCCGCTGATCGTGGCGCTGAACAAGATCGACAAGGAATCCATCGATGTCGACCGCGTGCTCAGCGAGCTGTCGGTGAAGCAGGTGGTGACCGAGGAATGGGGTGGCGACACCCAGCTGATCAAGGTGTCGGCGAAGACCGGCCAGGGCATCGACGAGCTGCTGGAGGCCGTGTTGATCCAGGCCGAGCTGCTGGAGCTGACCGCCGTGTCCGACGGCCCGGCCCAGGGTGTGGTGATCGAGTCCCGCATCGAGAAGGGCCGCGGTGCCGTGGCCACGCTGCTGGTGCAGAAGGGCACCCTGAAGAAGGGTGACCTAGTGCTGGCCGGCACGCTCTACGGTCGTGCCCGCGCCCTCGTTGACGAAACCGGCAAGCAGGTCAAGTCCGTGGGTCCGTCCATGCCGGTCGAGATCCTCGGTCTGCCGGACGCACCGGGTGCCGGCGACGAATTTCTGGTGGTGGCCGACGAGCGCAAGGCGCGCGAAGTCGCCGAGTTCCGTGTCGCGCGTGACCGTCAGGTGCGCATGGACCTGCAGCAGGCCAGCAAGCTGGAGAACCTGTTCGCCAACATGGGCAAGCAGGAGGCCGCTTCGGTCAACATCATCCTGAAGACCGACGTGCGCGGTTCGCTGGAAGCGCTGATCGCTTCGCTCAACGAGCTCAGCACCGACGAAGTGCGGGTGAAGTTCGTCAGTTCGGGCGTCGGTGCCATCACCGAGTCGGACATCACGCTGGCCGAGTCCACCGGCTCCGTGGTGCTGGGCTTCAATGTCCGTGCCGACAACGCCGCGCGCGCCAAGTGCCAGGCCGATGGCATCGACCTACGCTACTACAGCGTGATCTACGAACTGATCGATGACGTCAAGGCCGCCATGTCGGGCCTGCTGTCGCCGGAGCGCCGCGAGAACATCGTCGGCATCGCCGAAGTGCGCGAGGTGTTCCATTCCTCGAAGTTCGGCGCCGCCGCCGGCTGCATGGTGCTCGAGGGCAGCCTGTACCGCAACAAGCCGATCCGCGTGCTGCGCGAAGACGTGGTCGTCTTCCAGGGCGAGCTGGAGTCGCTGCGCCGCTTCAAGGAAGACGTGGCGGAAGTGCGCCACGGCATGGAGTGCGGTCTGGCGGTCAAGGGCTACAAGGACATCAAGACCGGCGACAAGATCGAAGTCTACGAAGTCCAGATCATCAAGCGCAGCCTCTGAGGCCGCCGGGGTAGTGCATTGAGTCAGCGTACGCAACGTCTGGGCGACCAGATCCAGCGCGACATCTCCGGCCTGATCCGTCAGCGCCTGCGGGATCCGCGCTTGGGCATGGTCACCGTCTCGGCGGTCAAGGTCAGTCCGGACATGGGCTATGCCGACATCTACGTGACCATCCTCGGGCGCACGCTCGAGGAGGCGCCGGATGAAGGCATCGCCATCCTCAATGCCGCCGCCGGCGTGCTGCGCGGCGAGCTCGGCCGCGGCCTGCGCACGCGCATCGTGCCGCACCTGCGGTTCCATCACGATGTGGTGACGTCGCGCGGCAACCGCATGGCGGAGCTGATCACGCAGGCGGTCCGCGAGGACGCCGAGCGTGCCGGCGAGCCGCAGTCCGATGCCGTCGCGCCCGCGCCGGATGCCGAGCAGCCGCGCTGAGACCGGCCCCGTGAGCAAGCCGCGCCGACCGCGCCGTCCCATCGACGGCATCCTGCTGCTGGACAAGCCGGCGGGCCTGACCTCCAACCAGATCCTGCAGTGGGTCAAGCACCGCTACCAGGCCGAGAAGGCCGGGCACACCGGCAGTCTCGATCCGCTGGCGACCGGGGTGCTGCCGATCTGCCTGGGCGAAGCCACCAAGTTCTCGCATTACCTGCTGGAGGCCGACAAGGTCTACCGCACGCGTCTGCGGCTGGGGCAGAAGACCACCACGGCCGATGCCGAGGGCGAGGTCGTCAGCGAGCGTCCGGTGCCCGCGCTCACGCGCGAGTCGCTGGAGCCCGTGCTGGATGCCTTCCGTGGCGACATCCTGCAGGTTCCCTCCATGTATTCGGCGCTGAAGCAGGATGGCCGCCCGCTCTACGAGCTGGCCCGGGCCGGCATAGAGGTCGAGCGCGCGGCGCGTCCGGTGACCATCCACGAGCTGGTGCTGGAAAGCCTGGAGCCGCCGTTCGCCGAGCTGACCGTGTCGTGCTCCAAGGGCACCTACATCCGCAATCTGGTCGAGGACATCGGCGAGGCGCTGGGCTGCGGCGCGCATGTCGTCGAACTGCGGCGCCTGGCCGCCGGGCCGTTCCGCATCGAGCAGACGCATGACCGCGAGCGCATCGCGGTGGCCGAGGAGGCCGGCTTCCCGGCGTTGGACGCGCTGCTGCTGCCGGCCTGGTCCGGACTGGCGGACTGGCCACGGGTGGAGTTGAGCGAAACATCGGCGTATTATTTGCGCCACGGCAATCCGGTGCGCGCTGCGGGCGCGCCCGCCGATGGCCGGCCGGTGCTGGTTTTCCAGATCGGCGAGCCGCAGGCCGGGCCGGATGGCCAGCCTGTGCGGCACGAGGAATTCCTGGGGATAGCCGCCGTCAATGATGACGGCCTGCTGGCCCCGAAACGCCTGCTGAAAAGCGGCGTCTGAGCCGGGATCATTTCCCGGCAGCGGACGCGGCAGGCGGAAAGAACAGGCCCCTTGTGGGGCGTGTGGGCGCGGACTGCAGAGAGGCGCGGTCCGTCGCTGTTTTCATGGCCTCTCATGACGGAGATACATCATGGCCCTCACGGTCCAGGACAAAGCTGCCATTGTGGCGAAGTTTGCACGTGCTGCCGGTGACACCGGCTCCCCCGAAGTCCAGGTGGCCCTGCTGAGCGCGCAGATCGACGATCTGCAGTCGCACTTCAAGGCGCACAAGCATGATCACCACTCGCGCCGCGGTCTGATCCGCATGGTCAACCAGCGTCGCACGCTGCTTGACTACCTCAAGCGCAAGGACAGCGACCGTTACAGCGCACTGATCCAGACGCTGGGTCTGCGCCGCTAAGCGGAGCGAAGACAGGGAGCGGCATGCCGCTCCCTGTTCTTTTCGGGGTCTGGTGCCCCGGTCACAGGATGTGACAGCCCGTTGCCGCGGGAGAGGCTTCTAACACCTGCGATGCCGTTCGTGCAGCGCAACTGTTAGGGGCTTCCGGTGGCAGCAGTCGACATAAAAAACAGAGCAGAGGCGCCGCTGCGCGTCCCGGAGCAATACATGTTCAATATCGTTCGCAAGCAGTTCCAGTTCGGCAACCAGAGCGTCACCCTCGAGACCGGTCGCGTCGCCCGCCAGGCCTCCGGTGCCGTCGTCGTGACCATGGGTGGCGTGCAGGTGCTGGTCGCCGTGGTCGGTGCCAAGAAGGCCAAGCCGGGCCAGGACTTCTTCCCGCTGACCGTCAACTACCAGGAAAAGACCTACGCCGCCGGCCGCATCCCGGGTGGCTACTTCAAGCGTGAAGGCCGCCCGTCCGAAAAGGAAACGCTGACCTCGCGCCTGATCGACCGTCCGATCCGCCCGCTGTTCCCGGAAGGCTTCCTGAACGAAGTGCAGGTCACTGCCACCGTCATCTCCACCGACAAGCTGCAGGATCCGGACATTGCCGCGCTGCTCGGCACCTCCGCCGCGCTGGCCATCTCCGGCATTCCGTTCAACGGCCCGATCGGTGCCGCGCGCGTCGCCTACATCAATGATGAGTACGTGCTGAACCCGACCTACGAGCAGCTCAAGACCTCGGCGCTGGATCTGGTCGTGGCTGGTACCCAGGCCGCCGTGCTCATGGTGGAGTCCGAAGCCAAGGAGCTGAGCGAAGACCAGATGCTCGGCGCCGTGCTCTTCGGCCACGATGAAATGCAGGCAGCAGTCGAGGCCATCAACGCCTTCGCCGCCGAAGTGGGCAACGCCCGCTGGGACTGGCAGGCGCCGACCAAGAACGAGGCCCTCAAGGCCGCGCTCAAGGACGCCTTCGAAGCCCAGATCTCCGAGGCCTACACCATCCGCGTCAAGCAGGACCGCTACACCCGTCTCGGCGAAATCAAGAAGGCCGCCCTCGAGCAGTTCGCGCCGGAAGGTGCCGATGTCGATGCCGACGAGCTCGACGAGCTGTTCGAAGACCTGAAGTACCGCACCGTGCGCGACAACATCCTGTCCGGCAAGCCGCGCATCGACGGCCGCGACACCAAGACCGTGCGTGCGCTCGACATCCAGGTCGGCGTGCTCGGCAAGGCCCATGGTTCGGCGCTGTTCACCCGTGGCGAAACCCAGGCGCTGGTCACCACCACGCTGGGCGGCACCCGCGACGCCATGATGATCGACGCCCTCGAAGGCAGCTACACCGATCCGTTCATGCTGCACTACAACTTCCCGGCCTACTCGGTCGGCGAAACCGGCCGCGAATCCGGTCCGAAGCGCCGTGAAATCGGCCACGGCCGTCTCGCCCGCCGCGGCGTGCACCCGATGCTGCCGGCATCCGACAAGTTCCCGTACGCCATCCGCGTGGTGTCCGACATCACCGAGTCCAACGGCTCCTCGTCCATGGCCTCGATCTGCGGCGCCTCGCTGGCGCTGATGGATGCCGGCGTGCCGCTGAAGGCGCCGGTGGCCGGCATCGCCATGGGTCTGGTGAAGGAAGGCGAGCGCTTCGCCGTGCTCACCGACATCCTCGGTGACGAAGATCACCTGGGCGACATGGACTTCAAGGTCGCCGGTTCCGCCAACGGCGTGACCGCGCTGCAGATGGACATCAAGATCGAAGGCATCACCGAGGAGATCATGGAGATCGCCCTCAGCCAGGCGCACGAAGCCCGTCAGCACATCCTGGGCCAGATGAACCAGGTGCTGGCGCAGTCGCGTCCGGAAGTGAACGGCAATGCCCCGACCTACGCCACCATCCAGATCAGCACGGACAAGATCCGCGACGTGATCGGCAAGGGCGGCGCGACCATCCGCGGCATCTGCGAAGAAACCAAGGCCAGCATCGACATCGACGATTCCGGCCTGGTGCGCATCTACGGCGAAACCAAGGGTGCCACCCAGGCCGCGCTGGCCAGGGTGCAGGAAATCACCGCCGAAGTCGAAGTGGGCACGATCTACGAAGGCACGGTGGCACGCATCGTCGACTTCGGCGCGTTCGTGAACATCCTGCCTGGCACCGACGGCCTCGTGCACATCTCGCAGATCGCCAACGAGCGTGTCGAGAACGTGTCGGACTACCTCAAGGAGGGGCAGGTGGTGAAGGTCAAGGTGCTCGATGTCGATCAGCGCGGCCGCATCAAGCTGTCCATGAAGGAGCTGACGGAAGTCTGATGTCCGGCGTATCAGGACGCCTCGCCGGCGTCCTGATACAGGTGTTGGTTCATGCGGTCTAAAAAAGCCGCTGGATGGCAGGACTTGCGCTTTAATCCTGTCATTCCTTGATGTTATCTTTTGTAAGCAACGTCGGCCTGCAAGCCGGATCGTTTGGTCCGCACCAAGAAAAACAGCGTTCAAACGAGAATAATAAATTCAACTCTGAGGAGACTGACATGAGGGGCTCCCGCCTGCTCCGTCGCGGCTTTGCCGGTGCCATCATCGGTGCGTCCGTTCTGCTTTCGGCCTGCGATCCCCAGGCTTTCATCAGCAACCAGGCCCTGCGTTTCGTCGAGCGCAAGCTGGTGCCGCCCATGCTCAAGGACAACGATGTCGTCATGGCCTGCCAGTCCGGCGTGGCCACTGCGCCGCTGATCATGGCCACCGAGAATCTGGGTGCCAATGCTGACCAGCTCGGCACGCTGCTCTACACCACCGCCGGCCTGTGTGCCGAAATCGAGGCGACCAACGCCGAGCTGCGCTATCTGCGTGCCGCCCGTGCCGGTCAGGTCGAAGAGGCGCAGGACGCCCGCATCTCCCAGAAGCGCTTCGCCGAAATGGCTGCCCGCCGTCAGCTGGCCGGCTACCAGCGTTTCGTGCGCTACTACGAGAAGCGCTACGACATCAAGATTGGTGACGAGTGCTCCGACTTCTACAAGGACTTCGACGAGTTCGTCTACATGCTGGGCCTGGTCACCGGCCTGCAGGCCGTGCTCAACGACGTGATCGCCCAGCAGGTCGTCGGCGTGCCGATGGACATCGCCGCCAAGGCCGAGCGCGCGTTCACCTGCCTCGACAACAAGAAGTGGTGGGGTGTCCCGCTGGCCGCTCGCGCCGTGATCTGGAACGTGCTGCCGGGTGCCGATGAAGGCAAGGATCCGTGGGGTGCCTTCCAGGCCACCATGCAGCAGGGCGAAGCTGCGGGCATGCGTCTGCCGCACGCCATGTACGCACTGTCCGCCGCCGGCAAGGATGACCAGGCTCGCCTGCGTGATGCCATCCGTCGCTTCGCCAACGTGCCCGAAGGCTTCAAGCCGAATGCCCAGTACCGCCTGGCTGACAGCATCGCTGCGCTGATCGTCACCACGCTGTCCGATCGCCTGTGGACCGAAGGTGCGGGCACCCGCACGCCGCCGGGCATGCTCGGCAAGTTCTGGGACGAGGAGCCGGAAAAGGCTGAAGGCGTCGATATCGGCGACCTGCTGTGATCTTCAGCCCGTTGCCGCACGTTCTCTGTGCAGCAACGGGCTGTTTTCGTTGTGCTGTCCAGATCCGTTTTCATATAAGAATGAGGAATACCCCATGCGCAAGCTCAACAAGATGGCGGCGGCCCTGCTGACCGCCGCGGCTGCCACCGCCTCCATGCAGGCCTCCGCCGCCAACAAGATTTGTGTGTTCGATATCCTTGGCGCCCAAGGCGATGCCTTCGGTCTGATGAAGGACTATGCCCTGGCGGCCACCAAGCTCGGCGCCGCCGTCGAGCTCAAGGCCTATACCGACGAGCGCACCGCCGCCGAGGACTTCAAGGCCGGGCAGTGTGACGGTGTGCTGCTGACCGGCATGCGTGGCCGTCAGTTCAACACCTTCACCGGTTCGCTGGATTCGCTGGGCGCGATCCCCAGTTATGAAGCCATGAAGCGTGTCATGTCCACACTGGCGAACCCAGCGCTGGCGCCGAAGATGATCCAGGGCAAGTATGAGGTCGCCGGTCTGGCTCCGGCAGGTGCCGCCTACCTGTTCGTGAAGAGCCGCTCGATCAACCATGTCGACAAGCTGGCCGGCAAGAAGATCGCGATCTTCGATTATGACAAGGCCCAGGCCAAGATGGTGCAGAAGGTCGGTGCGCAGCCGGTGTCTTCCGACATCACCAACTTCGCCGCCAAGTTCAACAACAACGCGGTCGACATCATTGCCTCCCCGGCCCTGGCCTACAAGCCGCTGGAGCTCTACAAGGGCTTGGGCAAAGACGGCGCCGTGGTGCGCTTCCCGATCATCCAGCTGACCTTCCAGCTGATCATCAACAAGGACAAGTTCCCGGCCGACTTCGGCCAGAAGTCGCGCCAGTACTGGGACTCCCAGGCAACTCGTGCCATGGCCCTGATCACCAAGGCCGAGAAGGACATTCCCGGTACAGTCTGGATGGATCTGCCGGCTGCGGACAAGGACAGCTACGTCGTGCTGCTGCGTGATTCCCGTATCGCGCTGACCAAGGAAGGCATCTACGATCCGGGCATGATGCGCGTGCTCAAGCGCGTGCGTTGCGCGGTCGACAGCAGCGATGCCGAGTGCTCGCAGAACCTCGAGTGATCAGGTCATCGTGAGATGACGAAAGGTGGCGGTCGGGCTGTCATGGCCTGGCCGCCACCGTCCTTCAAGGAAGTGATTATATGAACAACAAACCTATCTTCCTGAACCGCAGTGCTTCGGAGTGGCTTTCCAGTCTGCCGGTTCTCATCCTGCTGGTTCTGACGCTGGTCATCGGCACCGGTGAAATGCTCCATGGCCAGTTGCTGCGCATGGGCGAGCGCATGTTCGGTGACCCCACCACCAACGTGCAGTACTTCATGCTGCGCGCCGATCCCAGCAGGCCTGACTGCGATCCCAACCAGGATATCGATGCCGCTGTCGCCGCCGCGGCCGCGCCGGCAGTTTCCGATGACCCGCTGGACGCGCTGTTTGCAGATTCGCCGCAGGATCCCGAGGCTCTGCGTGCTTCGATGGAGAAGGCAAAGTCCCTCTGCGCCGAAAAGCACAGCATGTACGAGCGTATCAGCGAGCACCTGACACCACAGGTCAAGGCCTTCCGTGCCATCGAGACCGGCTTCTTCGGCATTTTCAAATTTGGTACCGAGAACCGTTCGCTGATTCTGCTGATCATGTTCGCGATCGCTGCCGTGACCACCACGCTGGGCGTGCATCACATCAATCTGCGTCCGCCGCGCACGCGGATGGACTTCAGGGTCTATGGCACCGCCATGGTGGTGGCGAATGCCATCCTGACCTTCTCGTGCTGGTTCTACTACAACAATGTCCTGCTCAACTCGGGCATCGCCGTCGAGAAGCCGCTGATTCACTACATCCTGATCGCATTGTTCGGCGGTCTGACGCTGGTAAGCATCAAGAAGCTGCTGACGCCGCCGGCCGAGGCGGAGGAGGGCGGCAACTTCGGCCTTGCCCTGCTGTCGATCCCGCTCTATGCCTTCATGGCTATCTCGTCCGGCACCACCTTCATGCTTGAAGGTCATTTCGCCGGCATCGCCATCTATCTGGGTCAGCTGCTGGAGTTCTCCGGCATCTTCCTGAACCTGGCGCTGTACATCTGGGCGGGCATGTTGCTGAAGCAGACCCGCGTGGTGCATCTCTTCCTGGATATCGTGCGTCCCTGGAAACTGTCGCCCGAGGCCCTGGCCTGGGTCATCTTGATCGCGGCTGCGGTGCCGACCGCCTATACCGGCGCCTCCGGCATCTTCGTGATCGCGGCCGGCGCCATTGTCTACAAGGAAGTGTTCGCCGCCGGCGGCCGTCGCCAACTGGCGCTGGCATCGGCCGCCATGTCCGGCTCGCTGGGTGTGGTGCTGCGTCCCTGCCTGCTGATCGTGCTGATCGCCGCCCTCAACAAGCAGGTGACCACCAACGAGCTGTATGGTTGGGGTGTTACTGTCTTCATCCTGACTTCGTCGCTGTTCCTGCTCTATGCCATGCTCACCCGTGAGCCGGGTGTTGCCACCGCCAGCCGCGAATCCGTGCAGTTCGGCAACGCGCTGCGCGAGTCGGCCCGTGCCCTGGTGCCGGTGTCGCCGTACATCGTGATCACGGTGGGTGTGGTCTACGCCTACAAGTACTTCCTCGATACCAAGCTCGACGAGTTCACCGCGCCGGTGATGCTGCCGATCATCATGTTGTTCATCGTGATCTTCGATAAGATTCGTCGCGAGCCGAAGTCCCAGGCCGTGCAGCACAATCCGCAGGCAGAGCGCCGGCTCAACCTCGAGCAGGCCATGCGTTTCGCCACCAACGAGACCATCGGTCACATTGGCGCGCTGATCATGCTGATGGCGCTGTCTGTCTCGGTGGGTGGCGTGATCGAGCGCTCCGGAATCATGGAGAGTGTGCCCGAGGATCTGGGAAGCATCTGGCTGGCGCTGACCATGCTCATGATCATGCTGGTGTTCATCGGCATGATCATGGACCCGTTCGGTGCTGTCATTCTGGTGTCTGCAACCATTGCCCCGATTGCCTACAACAACGGCATTCATCCGGTGCACTTCTGGATGATCGTGCTGGCCGCGTTCGAGCTTGGCTATCTGTCGCCACCGGTGGCGTTGAACCAGTTGCTGACGCGCATGGTGGTGGGCGAGAAGGAAATGGACGCGGCCGATGCCGAAGTCCGCAACAAGTCCTTCTACTACCGTTTCGAGCGCTGGATCCTGCCGGTTATTGTCATGCTGACCGGCTTGCTGATCGTCGTATATGGCGGCCAGTTGCTGGTGGAGCATGGCGCGGAATGGAGCGCCAGCCTCAATGGCGCCATCAGCAGCCTGTTTGGCTGATGAGCAATGGCGGTGCAGCTGATTCAGCCCGCCATCATCTAGAGACTGACAATGCCCGCGCCTGTCGCGGGCATTGTCTTTTTGGGTGCCTGCCACAGCAGGCCCAGCAGGAGCGTGTCATGGCTGCGCCAGCGTCCGCTGTCTTTTTCCGAAATTTTCTGGGGCATGCCCCAGTCTGGTACAAGCAGGCCGTGATCGCCTGCCTGCTGCTCAATCCGTTGTGTTTCTGGCTGGCTGGTCCGGTGGTGACGGGCTGGCTGCTGGTGGCGGAGTTCATTTTCACGCTGGCCATGGCATTGAAGTGCTATCCGCTGCTGCCCGGCGGCCTGCTGGCGGTAGAGGCCGTGGCCATCGGGCTCACGCATCCGGATACGGTTTACCGCGAGGTCGCACTGAATCTGCCGGTGATCCTGCTGCTGATGTTCATGGTGGCGGGCATCTACTTCATGCGCGGGCTGCTGCTCGTCACATTCACGCATATCCTGGTCAGCGTACGCTCCAAGGCGCTGCTGTCCCTGATTTTCTGCGCCATGTCCGCGCTGCTGTCGGCCTTCCTGGATGCGCTCACGGTCACGGCGGTCATCATCGGCGTCGCCGTCGGTTTCTATGGTGTCTATCATCGGGTCGCTTCAGGCAAGGGAGGGCACCGGGGGGAAGTGACTGATCATCATGACGCCAGCTGTGATCGCGGCCTGGTCGATGATCACCGCGATGACCTGCGGACTTTCCGTGCCTTCTTGCGCAGTCTGCTGATGCATGCGGCGGTGGGGACTGCACTGGGCGGAGTCTGCACCATGGTGGGCGAGCCGCAGAATCTGCTGATCGCCAAGACCGTCGGCTGGGACTTCGCGACGTTCTTCCTTGTCATGGCACCGGTGAGCCTGCCGACGCTGGTGGCTGGCCTGCTCACCTGCTTGCTGCTGGAGCGGACGGGTTGGTTCGGTTATGGCGCCAGGCTGCCGGACAGTGTGCGGGAGGTGCTGGCCGAATTCGCGGCGCGTGAGCGGGAGCGGCGAACGTCGGCGCAGTCTGCCATGCTGATCGTTCAGGCGGTGGCGGCGGTGATCCTGGTGTTGGGGCTGGCGTTTCATGTCGCCGAAGTGGGTCTGATCGGCCTGCTGATCATCATTCTGGTGACTGCATTCAACGGGGTGATCGATGAGCACCAGATCGGCAAGGCCTTCCAGGAGGCGCTGCCGTTCACTTCGTTGCTGGTGGTCTTCTTCGTAGTGGTGGCGGTGATTCATGACCAGCATCTGTTCACGCCGGTGATCGATGCTGTGCTGACCATGCCGCTGGATATCCAGCCGGGCATGTTTTTCATCGCCAATGGTCTGCTGTCCATGATCAGTGACAATGTCTTCGTGGCCACGGTCTACATCAGCGAGGTCAAGCGCGTGTTCGATGCCGGCGGCATCAGTCGCGAGCACTATGAGTATCTGGCGGTGGCCATCAACGCCGGCACCAACCTGCCCAGCGTGGCGACGCCCAATGGACAGGCGGCATTTCTGTTCCTGCTGACGTCAGCGATCGCACCACTGGTGCGGCTGTCCTATGGGCGGATGGTGGTCATGGCGCTGCCGTACACGGTGGTACTGAGTGGCGTCGGATTCCTGGCGATTGTCTGGCTGACGCAAGGCTAGTGAGTGCGTCATCCGGCATAAAAAAAGACCGCCATGGCGGCGGTCTTTCATGCTGGCGAATTGGGCCGGGGCTCAGGCCACCTGGACGGGGATGGCGTTGGCGCTGTGGCTGACGCTGTTGTCCGCGTTGCAGTAGACCAGGCGTGGCTTGAAGCTGTTCAGCTCTTCGGCCTCGAACTGGGCGTAGGTGCAGATGATCACGCGGTCTCCGGGCTGGGCCTTGTGGGCAGCGGCGCCGTTGACCGAAATCATGCGCGAGCCGGATTCGGCACGGATCGCGTACGTGGTGAAGCGCTCGCCATTGGCCACGTTGTAGATCTGGATCTGTTCGTACTCGCGAATGCCGGCGAGATCGAGCAGGTCGCCGTCAATGGCGCAGGAGCCTTCATAGTCGAGCTCGGCATGGGTCACACAGGCCCGGTGCAGCTTGGCTTTGAGCATGATGCATTGCATGGGCGTTTACCTCCGCACAGCAGCGAACTTTAGGCGTAAAGAAATGACCAATTGGTCGACCCCTCCCGCCGGGCGCGCCATTTTGCCGCAAGACGCGGCGAGGTTCAATCACTCTGCGTGGGGCTTTTTTGTGCCGTCGCAGACCCGTTTCAGTGCGTTTCGAACTGCAGATTGTCGATCAGCCGGGTGCTGCCCAGGCGGGCAGCGACCAGGATAACCAGCTTGCCATCACCGCTTTCCGGCGCATCCAGGTCCTGGTTGCGTATCTCCAGGTAGTCCGGTTCGAAGCCGCATTTCTCCAGGTGCGCGCGGGCGGCACCGGTCAGCATGGCGTAGTCGCGCTGGCCCTGCTGCACCGCATCGCGCAGCTGGCAGAGTGTCTGATGCAAGAGTGGTGCCTGTGTCCGTTCAGCTTCGCTCAGGAAGCCGTTGCGCGAGCTCAGTGCCAGGCCATCATCGGCGCGCACCGTGGGCACGCCGATGATGGTCACCGGGAAGCAGAGCTCGCTGACCAGGCGGCGGATGACTGCCAGCTGCTGGTAGTCCTTCTCGCCGAACAGCGCCATGTCGGGCTGGATGATGTTGAACAGCTTGCTGACCACGGTGGCCACGCCAGTGAAGTGGCCGGGGCGGCGGGCACCGCAGAGGATTTCGGTGATGCCGCTGAGCTGGACCGTGGTGACCTGGCTGCGGCCATCCGGGTACATCTCGCTGCTGGCCGGCGCGAACAGCAGGTCGCACTGGGTGTCGACCAGCTTGGTGGCATCGGCCTCCAGTGTGCGCGGATATTTGTCGAAGTCCTCGCCGGGCCCGAACTGGGTCGGGTTGACGAAGATGCTGGCGACGACGAAGTCGGCGCGGCGCCGGGCCTCGCTGACCAGCTCGATGTGGCCCTGGTGCAGGTTGCCCATGGTCGGCACGAACGCGACTGACTTGCCGGCCTTGCGGGCCTGGCGCAGGGCGGCGCGAACGCCGCTGATGGTGGTTTCGATCTTCATGCTGCGGTCTGTCCTGGATTGCCCGGCTCGTGGCCTCAGGCGAAAGCGTGTTCGGGGGCCGGGTAGCGGCCATCCTTCACTTCGGCGACATACTGGCGAAAGGCGGCCTCGATGCTGCCGTCGCCGCTGCCAAGGTAGTTTTTCACGAAACGGGCCGGCTTGCCGTTGTGCAGCCCCAGCATGTCGTGCATCACCAGTACCTGGCCATCGCAGTCGGGACCGGCGCCGATGCCGATGACCGGCACCGGGCATTCGGCATGCAGGCGCCGGGCGAGGTCGGTGGGCACGCACTCGAGCAGCAGCACGGCGGCGCCGGCTTCGACCACTGCCCGGGCATCGGCGAGCAGGCGCTCGCCGGCATCGCCACGTCCCTGGACGCGGTAGCCGCCAAACACGTTCACGGACTGCGGCGTCAGGCCCAGGTGCACGCAGGTCGGAATGCCGCCCCGTGCCAGCTGGGCGACGGTCTCGGCCAGCCAGGCGCCGCCTTCGAGCTTGACCATGTGGGCGCCGGCACGCATGAGGGTCGCGGCATTGGCCAGCGCGTCGGGCAGGGTGGCATAAGTCATGAACGGCAGGTCGGCCATGATCAGCGCGGTCTTGTTGGTGCGCGCCACGGCGGCCGTGTGGTAGGCCATGTCGTCGACCGTGACCGGCAGCGTGGAGTCGTGACCCTGCAGCACCATGCCCAGCGAGTCGCCGATCAGGATGACCTCGACCTCGGCGCGCGCCATGGCGGCGGCGAAGCTGGCGTCATAGCAGGTCAGGGATGAAAAGCGCTCGTTGCGCGCCTTCAGGTCTTTCAGGGTCTGCAGGGTGACGGCTTTCATGACGGCTCCAGATGCCGCGGGTCAGGCAGCGGCTTCTTCGTGGGCGAGCATGTTGGTGTTTGCCGGCGTGCAGGTCAAGCCGTCGGCCAGCGGCTGTCCGGCCAGGGCGCGATCCCGTCCTGCGCCAGTGCTGCGGCCAGCGAGCCCACCATGCCCTGTCCGGGGATGTGCCGGTCGGCGGCGATCTCGGCCAGTGGCACGAGCACGAAGGCGCGCGTGTGCATTTCCCGGTGAGGAACGCTCAGGCGCGAGGTATTGATGACCTCGCTGCCGTACAGCAGCAGGTCCAGATCCAGGGTGCGGGCACCCCAGCGCACATCGCGCACTCGCCCGAATTCCTGCTCGATGCCCTGCAGCAGATCCAGCAAGTCTTCCGGCGCCAGGCGGGTTTCGACCAGTGCC
>NZ_PTQZ01000020.1 GCF_002943415.1 Amnimonas aquatica
ATTCGTTTCTGACCCAACGGGCTTGCTTGGAGCAGGCTTACGCCGCCCCTTGCTTGGTCTGCCAAGGCTAGAGGATCGTCAATGATCAGATGGCTGGAGGGTGTTTTTAAGCGGTTCGTGGCGTATTGGCGAGGCGACCTTAGGGTTGTACAGCACGCAGGAGACACGTTACCGGAGCATATCCAGCGTAGACATCTGATCCTCATGATCGATGCTGGTGAGCATTGGTCCGTCGGTTTTCAGTGTCCGTGCGGTTGCGGAGACATCATTGAATTACTCCTACTTCCTGCAGTGAGGCCACACTGGGCTCTTTCTGTAGACGGCCTTGGGCGTCCGACTCTATATCCATCTGTATGGCGAACCACTGGGTGCAGATCGCATTTCTGGTTGAGACAAGGTCGAACGGTTTGGGTCGGCCGGAAACCGCGAAGTCACTGAAGCTCAAATAGTGAGCAGAGCTCGCAATCAAAACTTCGTGAGCCAAGACACTAAGCGCATCAATTCTGACTTTATTTGAATTTGTCCGGCACACACCACACCCCTGACCCTGCCGTAGCGGCACAGACCTCCTGTGCCGCATGGTACGGATCGGGAGGTCGCCATGCAGGCGTCCGGTGTGCTGGTCGGTCAGGTGCTGCTGGTCCTCGGCATTGTGCTGCTGGGGACGTGGGGCGCGACACAGTATGTCGCCTCGGCACTGGCCTATCAGACACAGCTCGGCGCTCCGTGGTTTCTCCTCGCTGACCTTCCTGTTTTCTACCCTTGGCAGTTCCTGCACTGGTGGTACTTCTACGATGTCTACGCGCCGCATGTCTTCGCGACGGGCGGACTTATTGCCGCTGGTAGCAGCCTGGTCGCGGTGGCTGTGGCCATCGCCATGTCGGTGTGGAGCAGCCGGCAGTCCCAGTTGGTCACCACCTACGGCTCGGCACGCTGGGCAACTGATGAGGAAGTGGCTTCAGCAGGCCTCACGGATGCTGCCGGTGTGTTCCTGGGCCGCACATCCCTGAGCTACCTGCGGCACGAAGGGCCGGAGCATGTCATGGCCTTCGCGCCGACCCGCTCGGGCAAGGGCGTCGGTCTGGTGGTGCCCACGCTGCTGACCTGGCCGGGCTCGGCCGTCATCCACGACATCAAGGGCGAGAACTGGACTCTGACTGCCGGTTGGCGCTCGCGTTTCTCACATTGCGTGTTGTTCAACCCGACCGATGCCCGGTCTGCTGCCTACAACCCGCTGCTGGAGGTCCGTCGCGGCGCTCATGAGGTGCGCGACGTACAGAACATCGCCGACATCCTCGTGGACCCGGAAGGGGCGCTGGAGAAGCGCAATCACTGGGAGAAGACCAGCCATGCGTTACTGGTCGGCGCCATCCTGCATGTGCTCTATGCCGGTAGCGACAAGACGCTGCGCGGTGTCGCCAATTTCCTCTCTGACCCAGCGCGTACCTTCGAGAATGCGCTGCACCTGATGATGACCACCCGGCATCTGCCGGAGGGGCCGCATCCCGTGGTGGCGTCCGCCGCCCGTGAAGTGATGAACAAGAGCGAGAACGAGCGCTCCGGCGTGTTGTCCACGGCGATGAGCTTTTTGGGTCTGTATCGCGATCCGACCGTGGCCGAGGTCACCTCGCGCTGTGACTGGCGCATTGCCGACCTGATCAGCGCCGAGCATCCGGTGTCGCTATACCTGGTTGTGCCGCCGTCCGACATCAGCCGTACCAAGCCGCTGATCCGCCTGCTACTCAACCAGATTGGCCGTCGCCTCACCGAGTCGCTGGATGGCAGCGATGGTATCGCCCGCAAGCACAAGCTGCTGCTCATGCTGGACGAATTCCCGGCTCTGGGCCGGCTCGACTTCTTCGAGAGTGCTTTGGCCTTCATGGCTGGTTATGGCCTGCGTGCCTTCCTGATCGCGCAGTCGCTGAACCAGATCGACAAGGCCTACGGCCCCAACCACGCCATCCTCGACAACTGCCATGTCCGCATCGCTTTCGCCACCAACGACGAGCGCACTGCCAAGCGCATCTCCGATGCCTTGGGCACGGCCACCGAACTGAAGGCCCAGCGCAACTACGCCGGCCATCGCCTGGCCCCTTGGCTGGGGCATCTCATGGTCTCGCGGCAGGAAACGGCGCGGCCGCTGCTCACGCCCGGCGAAGTCATGCAGCTGCCGCCGAATGACGCCGTGGTGATGGTCTCCGGCCATCCGCCGATTCAGGCCAAGAAGATCCGCTACTACAGCGACCGCAATTTCACCGGTCGTGTGCTGCCGCCGCCGGTTCTGGCCGAGGGCAGCTACCGCGACGCCCCAGAGGCCCGGCCCAACGACTGGTCCGGTCAGCTGGCGCTGTTCCCGGACGCCGATGGTGCGCTGCTGGCCTCGGGTCTGCCCGGTGACAGCGACCTGCCGGCACTTGCCAGCAAGCCCGTCACCGACGTCGGTCTGCTTGATGACGACGAGGCGGTCGCCACCTCGCGACCCGCCCTCAAGGCCAATCGCGCCGCGCGCATGGCCGCTCTCGATCCCAACGATGGAATCTCGCTATGAGCCGTGTGCGCCTGAACATCTTCATTGAGCCTGACCATGCCCGCCGGCTCGACGAGCTGGCTGCCATGAAAGGCCTGTCCAAGTCCTCGATCATTGCCGCCGCCCTGGCATCCTTTCTGTCGCCGGATGCGGCGGATCGGCGCGATGCCGCCTTCGCCAAGCGGCTGGATCGCCTGTCCAACCAGTTCGACAAGCTGGAGCGTGATCAGACCATCCTCATCGAGACGCTAGCGCTCTACGTTCGCTACTTCCTGACGGTCTCGGCACCCGTGCCTGAAGCGCAGCAGGAGGCGGCGAGGGCGCAGGGCCGGCTGCGCTTCCAGCAGTTCATCGAGCAGCTGGGCCGTAACCTGATGCGTGGCCGCAGTTTGGTGAAGGAGGTCCATGAGGAGGTCTTCCCGGATGCCGGGCAGTTCTTCGCGATGGACGATCCGGCCGCACCGGGGAGCGGTGTGCCGGACGAGGAGCGGCTGGCATGAACAGCGCCATCAGCGGGCTCCAGGAGAGCAGCGAATCGCAGTCGCTGAGCCGGCGTATCCGCATGCTGCGCACGGCCATGGGGCCGGTCATCGCGCAGGCACTGGAAGACCCGGACGTGGTCGAGGTAATGCTCAACCCGGACGGCTCGCTCTGGCTGGACAAGCTGGGATCGGGGCGGGCACCGGTTGGGCTGTCACTGTCGCCAGCAGATGCCGAGCGCATCATCCGGCTGGTCGCGGCTCATGTCCGCACTGAGGTCCATGCCGGTGCGCCGATCCTGTCGGCCGAGCTGCCGGAGACCGGTGAGCGCTTCGAGGGCGTGCTGCCGCCCGTGGTGAAAGCGCCGGCATTCGCGATTCGCAAACGCGCGGTGGGCGTGATCGGGCTGGATCACTATGTCGCTGACAGCATTCTCACCGCGCATCAGGCGGAATTCCTCAGAAAGGCTGTGCGTGGCTGTCTCAACATCCTGATTGCCGGCGGTACCAGCTCCGGCAAGACCACCATGGCCAATGCCTTGCTGGCCGAGATGGCGGCCACGGGCGACCGCGTGATCATCCTCGAAGACACCATGGAGCTGCAGTGCAGCACGCCGGATCACGTCTCGCTGCGCGCCAAGCCGGGCGTGGTCTCCATCAGCGATCTGGTGCGCTCGACGCTGCGCCTGCGGCCGGATCGGGTCGTGGTCGGCGAGGTTCGTGGTGCCGAGGCGCTGGACCTGCTCAAGGCCTGGGGCACGGGGCATCCCGGTGGCGTCGCCACCATCCACGCCGGCTCCGCCATGGGTGCGTTGACCCGTCTGGAACAACTCATTCTGGAGGTGGCGCTGACGCCACCCCGCGCGCTGATCGCCGAGGCGATCAACGTCATCGTCTTCATCGCCGGGCGTGGCCGCGAGCGCCGCGTGCAGGAGATCGCCTGCGTCACCGGCTTTGATGCTCACAGCTACTTGTTGACTGCTGTTTCCCTTGAACCCGGAGATCCGACATGACGCATTCACGCTTTTCAGTAAAACCGTTTTCACGCCTTTACCAGTCCGCTGGCTTGCTGGTGCTCAACCTGATGCTGGCTGCCAAGGCGCATGCCGCCGGCTCCAACATGCCGTGGGAGGGGCCGCTGCAGTCGGTGCTCGACTCCGTGCAGGGGCCGGTGGCGCGCATCATGGCGGTCATCGTCATCATCATCACCGGGCTGACGCTGGCCTTTGGCGACAGCAGCGGCGGTTTCCGCAAGCTGATCCAGATTGTCTTCGGCCTCTCCATTGCCTTCGCCGCTTCGTCGTTCTTCCTGGCCTTCTTCAGCTTCTCTGGCGGGGCGGTGGTGTCATGAGCCTGCCCAACGCCCAGGGCTTTGAAGTGCCCCTGCATCGCTCGCTGACTGAGCCCATCCTCATGGCCGGCGCGCCGCGCACCGTGGCCGTGGTCAACGGCACGTTGGCGGCGGCGGTCGGTCTCGGGCTGCAGATGTGGCTGCCGGGCCTGATCCTCTGGCTGACCGGCCACACGCTCGCGGTTTGGGGTGCCAAGCAGGATGTGCAGTTCATGGAGGTGTTCGCTCGACACCTCAAGCACAAGTCGCTGCTCGACGTGTGAGGTCGCCATGATCAATCTCGCCGAGTTCAGCAAGCGTCCCGCCCAACTGGCCGACTGGCTACCATGGGCGGGACTGGTGGCACCCGGTGTGGTGCTCAACAAGGATGGCTCCTTTCAGCGCACGGCGCGCTTTCGTGGCCCTGACCTCGACAGCGCGACCGAGAGCGAGTTGGTCGCCACCACGGCGCGTCTCAACAACGCGCTGCGGCGTCTGGGCTCAGGCTGGGCGCTGTTTGTCGATGCCGAGCGCCAGCCGGCGGCTGGCTATCCGGTCTCCGAGTTTCCCGAGGCGCTGTCCTGGCTGGTGGAGCAGGAGCGCAAGGCGGCATTTGAGGAGGCCGGCAGCCACTTCGAGAGCCGTTACCACCTGACCCTGCTGTATCTGCCGTCGGAGGAATCGCGCGCCAAGGCGGCCAAGCTGCTCTATGAGCATGGCCGACAGGATGGCGTCGACTGGCGCGAGCAGCTGGCCGGTTTCGCGGCCGAGGCCGAACGCTTCTACAACTTGCTCGATGGCGTCATGCCCGAACTGGCCTGGCTGAGCGATGCCGAGACGTTGACCTATCTGCACGCCACAGTCTCGCCCAAGCGCCACGCGGTCGCCGTTCCCGAGGTGCCGTTCTACCTCGATGCGCTGCTGGCCGATGTGCCGCTCAGCGGCGGGCTGGCCCCGAGATTGGGCGAGCAGCATCTGCGTGTGGTGTCGGTGCGTGGCTTTCCAACCTCGACCTGGCCAGGTCTGCTCGATGACCTCAACCGGCTGGGCTTCGCCTATCGCTGGAGCACGCGCTTCCTGTGTCTGGACAAGGCGCAGGCCGAGGGCGAACTGACCCGGTTGCGCCGGCAGTGGTTCGCCAAGCGTAAAGGCGTACTCACGCTTTTACGGGAAACCGTATTTCAGCAAGAAAGCCCACTGGTCGATTCCGACGCTGACAACAAGGCGGCGGATGCCGATGCCGCGCTGCAGGAACTGGGCAGCGATGCGGTGTCTTTCGGTTATGTCACGGCCACCGTCGTGGTCATGGATGCCGATGCCACGGCAGCTGACGAGAAGCTGCGCGCCATTGAGCGCGTCATCCAGGGCCGGGGCTTTGTCACCATCACGGAAAGCCTGAATGCCGTGGATGCGTGGTTGTCCTCGTTGCCGGGCCATGCCTACGCCAATGTCCGTCAGCCGCTGATCTCCACGCTCAACCTGGCTCATCTGCTGCCGATCTCAGCGGTCTGGGCCGGCCCCGAGCGCAATGACCATCTAGCTGCGTCGCCTCTGATCGTGACCCGTACCGAAGGCGCGACGCCGTTCCGGCTGGTCACGCATGTTGGCGATGTCGGCCACACCGTGGTGGTGGGGCCGACCGGCATGGGCAAATCGGTGCTGCTGGCCACGCTCATGCTGCAGTTCCGTCGCTATGCCGGCTCACGCTTGTTCGTTTTCGACAAGGGCGGTTCGGCCCGCGCCACCGTGCTGGGTCTGGGTGGCGATCACTACGACCTGGGGCAGGAAGGAGCGATTGCCTTCCAGCCGCTGGCGCGTATCGACGAGGAGGGCATGCGTGCCTGGGCTGCCGAGTGGCTGCACAGCTTGATGATGCATGAGGGTGTGCTCATCACGCCCGAGGTCAAGGATGCCGTGTGGTCGGCGTTGGGTAGTCTGGCCAGCGCGCCGGTCGAGCAGCGCACGCTGACCGGCCTGTGTGTGCTGCTGCAGTCCAATCCGCTGCGCATGGCCTTGCAGCCCTACACGCTGGGTGGCCCGTTCGGACGCCTGCTGGATGCCGAGGCCGACCGGCTGGCACTGTCGGACGTGCAGTGTTTCGAGATGGAGGAGTTGATGCACAGCCCGGCCGCCGTGCTGCCGGTGCTGAGTTATCTGTTCAAGCGTCTGGAGGAGCGTTTCGACGGCTCGCCGACGCTGCTCATTCTCGATGAGGCCTGGGTATTTCTCGATGATCCGGCCTTCGCCGGCCGCATCCGCGAGTGGCTGAAGACACTGCGCAAGCGCAACGTCTCGGTGATCTTCGCGACCCAGTCGCTGGCCGACATCCAGCGCTCCAGCATCGCCCCGGCCATCATCGAGAGCTGCCCGAGTCGCATCTTCCTGCCCAACCCGCAGGCGGTGGAGCCGCAGCTGCGCGAGGTCTACGAAGGCTTCGGCCTCAACGCCCGGCAGATTCAGCTGATCGCGCGGGCGACGCCCAAGCGTGAGTACTACTACCAGTCCCGGCTCGGCAACCGCGTCTTCGAGCTGGGCCTGGGGCCGGTCACGCTGGCCTTTGCCGGCGCCTCCTCCCCTGAGCATCAGAAAGCCATGGATGCCCTGCAGGGGCATATCCCGTCCACCGACTTCGCCTTGGCCTGGCTGCAACGCAGCGGGCTGACCTGGGCCGCAGACCTGCTGGCCCGCTATCCCCGCCACCCGGAGAAATCCTCATGAAGACTCGTCTCGCGTTGTCTCTCGCCATCGCTCTGGGCCTGTCCCAGCCAGCGGCGGCATTCACGGTCTTTGACCCCAGTAACTTCGCGCAGAACCTGCTGACCGCCATCCGCACGCTGGAGCAGATCAACAACCAGATACGGCAGCTGCAGAACGAGGCGCAGATGCTCAGCAACGACGCCAAGAACCTCAGTGGCCTCGACTACAACGCCAGCGCACAGCTGCGCAGCACGCTGGCTACCACGGCGCGGCTCATCCAGCAGGCGCAGGGCGTGGCCTACGAGGTCTCACAGGCCGACGCCACCTTCGCGCGCCTGTACCCGCAGGCCTACGCCGGTTCGGTCTCTGGCAACCAGATGGCCGTGGATGCCCGCGAGCGCTGGAACAACTCGCTACAGGCCTTGCGTACCACGCTGCAGATGCAGGCGCAGGCGGCGCAGAACTTCGCGGCTGACGAATCCATGCTGACCGAGCTGGTTGCGCAGAGTCAGGGCGCGGTCGGCCACCTGCAGGCCACGCAGGCGACCAACCAGCTGCTGGCCTTGCAGGCACGCCAGGCCATTCAGGCGCAGCAACTGCAGGTCACGCAGGGGCGCGCGGAAGCGGTGGAGCAGGCGCGCAATGTCGCCGCCGAGGAGCGGGCACGCGAGGTGCGCCGCCGTTTTGACAACGGCAGCACGCGCTACACGCCGCAATCCGTGAACTTCTATGGCCGCTGAGGAGATGACCATGAGCTTGATCCGTCATCTCACCGTGGTGCTGTTCCTGGGGGGGCTGGCCGGCTGCAGCCAGCCAGCACCTGAGGTCACGGTCGACTATCTGCTGGCGCACCCGGAGGAGCTGAAGGCCTTGCAGCAGAAATGCCGGCTGGCCCGTGACACGGTCAGCGCGCAGACCTGTGTGACTGTCAGCGAGGCACAGCATCGCCGCTTCTGGGGCAACGGCAAGACCCGCTACACGCCGGGTGGTGGAGTGAGCCATGAATGACATCGGGATCATCGACCGCTTTCTGGATGTCTTTTCGCGCTACATCGACTCCGGCTTCGGGTTGGTCGGCGGTGAGGTGGCCTGGCTGAGTGCCACCCTCATTGTCATCGACATGACGCTGGCCGGCCTGTTCTGGGCCATGGCCGGCGACGAGGTGCTGGGCAAGCTGATCAAGAAGATCCTCTACGTCGGTGCCTTCGCCTTCATCATCACCCACTTCAATCAGCTCGCCGGCATCATCTTCAACTCGTTTTCCGGGCTGGGCCTGATGGCTTCCGGCAGCACGATGACACCGGCTCAGCTGCTGCAGCCCGGCCGGCTGGCCGAGGTCGGCATCGACGCTGGCCGGCCGATCATGGAACACATCCGCACGCTGTCCGGTTTCCCGGATTTCTTCATGAACATCGACACCATCGCGGTGCTGTTCTTCGCGTGGGTCATCGTCATCATCAGTTTCTTCGTGCTTGCGGTGCAGCTCTTCGTCACGCTGATCGAGTTCAAGCTGACCACGCTGGCCGGCTTCGTGCTGGTGCCGTTCGCGCTCTGGAACAAGACCAGCTTCCTCGCCGAGCGAGTGCTCGGCAGCGTGATGATGTCCGGTGTGAAGGTGCTGGTGCTGGCCGTCATCGTTGGCATTGGCACCACCATCTTTGGTGAGTTCCAGGCCCCGGCCGGTGCCGAGCCATCCATTGATGAGGCGCTGGCGCTGATGCTGGCCTCGCTGTCGCTTTTCGCTTTGGGGGTCTTCGGCCCCGGCATCGCCAGCGGTCTGATCGCGGGCGCTCCCCAGTTGGGTGCTGGTGCGGCAGCTGGTGCCGCGCTCGGTGCATCCGCTGTCGCGGTCGGTGGTGCGGCAGCGGCCATGGGGGCCGGCAAGCTGGCCGGTGCCGCCGGCAGCTCGGCCGTGAAGTCGGCCAGCTCCATGGCCTCCGGTGCGCGCGAGGCCTATTCAGCGGGTCGCGCCACCACCGATGGCGGGCTGCGCGGCGCAGTAGCTGGCATGGCCAATGTCGCGCGCTCCGGCGCATCCGCTGTGAAAGACCACTTCAAGGGCGGCGATGCCTCGCCGGAGACCGGACAAGCCGGCCAGCAGCCGGCATGGGCGCAGCGCCTGCAGCGCAATCAGCGCATCTCACAAGGCGTCACCACCACCGCTCATGTCATGCGCTCCGCCGATCACGGCGGCAGCGGCGCCACCCCCAGTCTGCGTGATCAAGGAGAGTCATGATGCGATTCAGACGCGCGCAAGTGCGCTATGCGGAAACCCCGGTGCCGGCCACGCCGTATCAGGCGGCGCGTCAGGTCTGGGATGAGCGGCTCGGAGCAGCCCGTGTGCAGGCTCAGAACTGGCGGCTGATGGCCTTTGGCTGCCTGTCGCTGAGCTTGATCATGGCCGGTGCGCTGGCCTGGCGGGCCGGCCAGTCGCTGGTCACGCCCTATGTCGTCGAGGTCGACAAGACCGGGCAGGTGAGGGCAGTGGGCGAGGCGCTCACGCCCTATCAGCCGGCGGACGCACAAATCGCCTTCCATCTTGCGCATTTCATCAACAACGTGCGCTCGCTGGCCATCGATCCTGTGGTGGTGCGTCAGAACTGGCTGCAGGCCTATGACTACACCACCGACAAGGGCGCGGCCACGCTCAACGAGTACGCGCGCGTGAACGACCCCTTCGCCAGTGTCGGTCGCAAGTCGGTGTCGGTCGAGGTCACCAGCGTCGTGCGCGCCAGTGACAGCTCGTTCCAGGTGCGCTGGATCGAGCGCCACTACGACAGTGGCACGCCCACCGGGCAGGAGCGTTGGACGGCGGTGCTGTCCACCGTTCAGCAGCCGCCGCGCGACGAAGCGCGCCTGCGCAAGAACCCCCTCGGCATCTACATCAACGGCCTGAGCTGGAGCCGCGAGCTGGGCTCGGCCGACACCATGCCTTCCCGTCAGGAGTGACACCATGAAGCGTTCCCCCGTGTTTGCTGTGCTCATGCTGGCTGGTTGCGCCAGTCAGCCGCCGGTCCCGCTGGATGCTGCCGTGAAGGCAGAACCGCTGCCGGAAATTCCCAAGCCGGTGCAGGTCATTGAGGTGCCCCGGCCGTTGCCGCTGCCCAACCAGCTCAAGCGGTTGCCGCCCGAAGGGCAGGAAGGCATCAAGGAGCCTCTGGATGCCAAGGCGCGGGTAGCCCGTGCCAATCAGGAGGCGCGTGTGGTGCCGTCTCGCGAGGGCTACATCAACGCGATCCAGGTCTGGCCCTACGCCGATGGTGCGCTCTATCAGCTCTACACCAGCCCCGGCCGCGTCACCGTGGTCGCCTTGCAGGAGGGCGAGGAGCTGGTGGCGTTCTCGGCCGGTGACACCGTGCGCTGGATCGTCGGGGATACCGTCAGCGGCAGTGGCGCCAGCCAGCGTGTGAACGTGCTGGTCAAACCCATCCGCAGCGGTCTGCGGACCAATCTGGTCATCACCACATCGCGGCGTACCTACCTGCTGGAGATGACCTCGACCGAGAAAGCCTGGATGGCTTCCGCGTCCTGGGAGTATCCGAAGGACCGGGCGCTGGCTCTGCAGCGTCAGTCAGCCATCGCTGATGCCAAGGCGCCGGTCGCCGAGGGTTTGAGTCTGGAGCAGCTGCGCTTTCGCTACGACATCAGTGGCGACAAGCCGGCCTGGCGGCCGGTGCGTGCCTTCGATGATGGCGAGCATGTCTACATCCAGTTCCCGGCCCGCATCGCCCAAGGCGAGCTGCCGCCGCTGTTCGTGGTCGGCCCCGAGGGTGATGGCCAGCTGGTGAACTACCGCTTCAAGGCACCGTACTACGTCGTAGATCGCCTGTTCGGCGCGGCCGAACTGCGCCTGGGTGGCAAGAAGGCCGAGGTGGTGCGTATCGCGCGCAATGACCTGAAGCAGGGAGGTCGCCATGACGACAGCGCCGACTGAGACGGGCAGCCTGCCGCCCAAGGTCGATCCCGACAGCCTGGCTTTGCGGGCGCAACCCAAGCCGGTGACACGACTCAATCGCAAGGTGCTGATCGCGGGTGCCGGCACGGTCTCGCTGGCGCTGCTGGGTATCACGGTCTGGTCGCTGCAGCCGGTGCAACGCAAGAGCGCCGAGCAGCAGCCTGAGCTGCACAACGTCGAGCGTGTCGCGCGTGCCGAGACCATTGATGCCTTGCCGCAGGAGTACAGCCAGCTGCCGATGTCGGACACGGGCCTGCCGCCCGGTGTGCCGGTGTTGGGTGATCCGCTGCCGGGGGATCTGGCCAAGCCCATGCTTGATGCCCAGCGGGCAGGGACCTATACACCGACCTATCACGGCGGTTCGCAGGCCATGGCCAGTGGCAACCTGGGCCAGAGCCGGGATGACATCGCCAAGTCGGCGTTGTTCTTCCGCAGCAGCCAGACGGGGCAGGGCAAGGGCGCGCCTGCCTCGGGTGCCATGCCCCAACCGGCGGATGCCTCTGCGCTGAATGCGCTGTCGGCCGCTGCCATGGGCGCGGGCGCAGCAGGTCAGCCGGTCGATCCCACGGTGTCGCAGAACCTGCAGGACCGCAAACAGGCTTTTATGGACAAAGCGGATTCCAGTGAAACCGGAAATCCGTCTTCACTGAAATTGCCGGCCTCGCCGTATCAGGTCATGACCGGCACCTTGATCCCGGCTGCCCTGATCACGGGCCTCAAGTCCGATCTGCCGGGGCAGGTCATCGCCTCGACTACCGAGCCGGTCTACGACACGGCCACGGGGCGGCATCTGCTCATCCCGCAGGGCTCGCGTCTGATTGGTCGCTATGACAGCCAGGTGGCCTTCGGCCAGCGTCGCGTGCTGCTGGTCTGGCAGCGCGTCATCCTGCCGGACACTTCGTCTATTGCGCTGGACCGTCTGCCCGGCGTGGATGCCGCTGGCTATGCCGGTCTGGAGGATGACGTGGATTGGCACTGGGATCGCATCATCGCTGGTGCCGCGCTGTCGACGCTGCTGGGTGTGGGTGCCGAGTTGGCCGCACCCACGAACAACGGCGCGGATGGTCGCGTGATCGTTGCCACGCGTGAGGGTCTGCAGCAATCCATCAACACGGTGGGGCAGGAGCTGACCCGTCGCAACCTGAGCATCCAGCCGACACTCACCATCCGGCCGGGATTCCCGGTGCGGGTGATGGTGAACAAGGATCTGGTGCTGAGACCGTATCAACCGCTGTTCTACGCAAGAGGGCTGCCACAATGACAACCCTGAGATTAGGGCCGTTGCCCAAGACGGAGGCGGTAAAGCTGACGATCATGCTGACCACAGAGCTGAAGCAGCAGCTCGACCGCTATGCCGAGCTGCACAGCCAGACCTGGGGCGATGCCGTCGATGCCACGGCACTGATCCCGCACATGCTGGAGGCGTTCATGGCGCGGGATCGGGGGTTCAAGAAAAGTGCGAGGGGAGGCCACGCAGCGTGATTTCTCTCTCCTCAAGTGAAAGCATTAGTAGCATGCAAGCTATTGCCTGGCATGGTGATTTCGCGAGATGATGTCGTATGTTGGCACTATCAATAAGTAGGCAGGCTGTCAAAATGGGCACCATGACCCTTGAGACCCGTTTGGAGAAGCGTATCGCCCGCAAGCGAGGCGATGTGTTCCTGCGCGCCGATTTTGAAGATCTGGGTGGATACGACCAGGTTGGACGTGGTCTACGCAAGCTGATTGAAAAGGGGCAGCTGATCAAGATCGGCTATGGCGTCTATGCGCGTGCGGTCAAAAGCCCGATCAGTGGCAGGCCGGTACCACCCAAAGGGCTGGCCACGTTGACTGAGGCAGTGGTTCGGCTGGGCTACAAAACCATGCCTACCCGACTGGAGCAGGACTACAGCGCTGGCAAAACGACTCAGGTTCCGACCGGACGTGTTGTGGCTGTTCAGGGGCGGTT
>NZ_PTQZ01000200.1 GCF_002943415.1 Amnimonas aquatica
TCACCACGGCGGCGCACGCCTGCAGCTATCTGGACGATCGCCAGGCCATCACCCTGTTCGCCGATCCCGATGCCGACATGACGCCGCAGCTCTACAGCCGGCTGTCCGACATGGGCTTTCGCCGCAGCGGCAACTATGTCTACCGGCCGCAGTGCCGGGAATGCCGCGCCTGCGTCTCGGTGCGCATTCCGGTGGCGCTGTTCGCGCCCCGGCGCAGCCAGCGCCGCTGCTGGCAGCACAATCAGGACATCAGCATCCGCCAGGTGCCGGCCGAGTGGCACGAGGAGCACTACGCGCTCTACGCCCGCTACATCAGCGCGCGCCACCGCGACGGCGACATGTTCCCGCCGACGCCGCGCCAGTACCGCGAGTTCCTGACCTGCGACTGGGCCGAGACCGTGTTCATGGAGTTCCGCGCGGGCGAGCGCCTGCTGGCCGTGGCGGTGACCGACGTGATCGATGACGGCCTGTCGGCGGTCTACACCTTCTACGACCCCGATGAAAACCCGCGCAGCCTGGGCACCTTCGCCATCCTCAGCCAGGTCGAGGAGTGCCGGCGACGCGGCCTGCCCTTCCTGTTTCTGGGCTACTGGGTGCGCCACGCCGACCGCATGCGCTACAAGACCCAGTTCCGTCCGCTGGAGCTGCTGGTCGAGGGAGAATGGCTGCTGGCGAGATGACCTTTGCCAGCGTCGGCCTTTTCGGGCACAATGCGGCGGTTTTTCGGGCGACTAGCCCGGCTCATTACCGTCAACAAGCCCCCGAGGCCCTGGTTGCATGTCGAAAGAAGATCAGATCGAGTTTGATGGTGTGGTGGTCGATACGCTGCCCAACACCATGTTCCGCGTGAAGCTGGAAAACGGCCACATCGTCACCGCCCATATTTCCGGCAAGATGCGCAAGCACTACATCCGCATCCTCACGGGTGACCAGGTCAAGGTCGAAATGACCCCCTACGACCTGACCAAGGGCCGCATCACCTATCGCGTGCGCTGAGCCCTGCTGCCCGACCGCGACCGACGCGATCATGAAAAAGACCGGCACTTGGCCGGTCTTTTCGTTTCAGCGTGCCGCCCGTTCCCGGGCCGGCCCCGCGCAGCGCCATCGGCACCGGCCACCCCGTTTCCGGGAGGCCGGTGCCGCGCGCATCACTCCCAGACCACTTTCTTGCGCTGGCCCAGCCACTCGTCGGCGTGCGACAGGTAGCGGTCCTCGATGATGTTGCGCTTGATCTTCATGGTCGGGGTCAGGAAGCCGTTCTCCATGGTCCACTGGTCCTTCACCACCACCACGTAGTCCAGCTTCTCGTGGTCTTCCAGGGTGGCGTTGACGCCGGCCAGCAAGTCGGTGAACTCCTGGGTCAGGGTGTCCTTGCTCAGATGCCCCTTCGCCAGCTCGGCCTGGGCATCCAGCGACAGCATGAACAACGCGAACGGCTGCGGCTGGCTGGGGCCGGTGACGCAGATGACCTCGACCTTCTGGTGCACGTTGAGCTTGTTCTCGATCGGCACCGGCGCCACGTACTTGCCCTTCGAGGTCTTGAACAGCTCCTTGACGCGTCCGGTGATGCGCAGGCGGCCCTGCGGATCGATCTCGCCGCGGTCGCCGGTCTTCAGGAAGCCGTCGTCGGTCATGTCCTCGGCGGTTTTCGCCGGGTCCTTGTAGTAGCCCATCATCTGGCCCGGGCTCTTCACCTGCACTTCGCCGTTCTCGGCGATGCGCTGCTCGACGCCGGGGTTGGCGTGGCCGACGTAGCCGACACGCACCTCGCCCGGACGCGAGCCGTGCGAATAGCCGTAGTTCTCGGTCATGCCGTAGACATCCAGCAGCTCAAGGCCGAGGCCGCGGTACCACTGCAGGATGTTCGGCGGCAGCGGCGCCGAGGCGGTGATGGCCAGGCGGCACTTGTCGAGGCCGAGCTGGGTCAGCACCTTCTTCTTCACCAGCTTGCCGAGCAGCGGCAGGTTGAACAGGACCTTCTGCTTCTTCAGCGGCAGCTTCTCGTTGATGGCCAGGTAGAACTTGGTCCACAGGCGCGGCACCGAGAAGAAGATGGTCGGCTGGGCGCGCTGCAGGTCCTGCTGGAAGGTCTCCAGCTTGTCGGCGAAGAACACGCTGAAGCCGAAGTACAGCGAGGCGGTCTCGAGCACCGCGCGCTCGGCGACATGCGCCAGCGGCAGGTAGGACAGCATGCGGTCGTCCTGGTTGACCTTGTAGGTGTCGCGCAGCGCCTGGGCCACCGAGCACATGGTGCCGAAGCTGTGCATGACGCCCTTGGGACGCCCGGTGCTGCCCGAGGTGTAGACGATGGTGGACATCTGGTCGGCATCCGGCAGCTGGACATCGGCCAGCGGCTCGGTGGTGGCGATGATGTCGTCGTACTGCGGCACGTCGGCGCGCGGCGACAGCGGCAGGCTGATGGTCGGCAGCTCGGCCGGCAGCACCGGCGCGATGTCCTTCCAGCCGTCGGCGATGCCGTCCAGCTTGCCGAGGATGATGGCCTTGGCCTCGGCGTGCTCGAGGATGTAGACGGCAGTCTCGCCGTTCAGGGTCGGGTACAGCGGCACGGTGATGTGACCGGCATACCAGATGGCGAGGTCGGCGATGATCCAGTGCGCGCTGTTGCGGCCCAGCAGCGCGATCGAGGAGCGCGGCGGCAGATCCAGGCCCTTGATATAGGCGGCCAGGCGCAGCGCCTGGTCGGCGGCCTGGGCCCAGGTGATCTCGAGGGTGCGTCCGCCCGGCATGGGCTGGGTCATGTAGACGCGGTTCGGGCTGGTTTCAGCCCAGTGCAGGAGGCAATGCGGCAGCGTGGCGCGAGAAGCGTAGCGACTCATTATGATTGTTTCCCGTGTTTGTTGTTGTCTTGCAGGCACTGGTTACAGGTCCGTTATACCAGATTTTCCGCTGCTTTCACGTCATGCGCACAGCGACCGGGACTAATCGGTCACATTGCCGCCATGCGCAACTGTTCGCGATAACGCCCCGGCGCCAGGCCATGGGCGCGCTTGAATGCCTGCCCGAACGCCGTCTCCGAGGAGTAGCCCACCATTTCGGCAATGCGACAGACCGGCTGCTCGGTGTGGCGCAGCTGCCAGGCCGCCAGGCGCATGCGGTGCTCGCTGACATAGGTCAGCGGCGGCTTGCCCATGATCTTCTGGAAACGGTCGGCGAACGCCGAGCGCGACAGGCAGGCCAGCTGCGCCAGGTCGGGCACGGTCCAGTCCTTTTCCG
>NZ_PTQZ01000201.1 GCF_002943415.1 Amnimonas aquatica
TCAGGCCGAGGAACAGCCCGAGCCGTCCAGGCAGGCGCGACAGGAAATAGCTGCCGCCGACATCCGGATACAGCCCGATGGTGATCTCCGGCATGGCCATGCGCGTGGTGTCGGTCACGATGCGGAAGCCGGCGCCCGCGAACAGCCCCATGCCGCCCCCCATGACCACGCCCGAGCCCCACACCAGCAACGGCTTGGGAAAACGGTGGATGGCATAGTCGAGGCGGTACTCGCGTGCGAAGAACTCGGCGGCATGGCCGGCATCGCCCTGCCCGGTCCGCGCCGCTTCGGTCAGGCGACGCACGTCGCCGCCGGCGCAGAGGGCGCGCTCGCCACGGCCGCGCAGCAGCACCGCGACGACACGCGCGTCAGCCGCCCACTCGGCCAGCTTCGGCAGCAGCAGCTCGACCATTTCCAGCGTCAGCGCATTGAGGCTGCGCTCGGCATCCAGGGTGGCGACAGCCAGCAGATTGCCATCACTCGTGACTACATGGTCGAACTTGACCGGATCGATATCGCTCACACAAGGCTCCTTGGAAACATGAAGACGAGGGACTGCCTGCGCCGGCCTCAGGCCGGCAGGGACCAGTCGATGGGCACCTGGCCGCGCTGGGTCAGCCAGGCATTGGTGCGGGAGAAATGGCGGCAGCCGAACCAGCCGCCGCGATTGGCCGCCAGCGGCGACGGATGCGCCGCGGTCAGCACGAGGTGGCGGCGGGTATCGATGATGCGCCCCTTGCGCTGGGCATAGCCGCCCCAGAGCAGGAACACCAGCCCTTCCCGCTCGCTGTTGAGCAGACTGACGATGCGGTCGGTGAAACGCTCCCAGCCCTGCCCCTGATGCGATGCCGCCTCGCCGGCACGCACCGTCAGCACGCTGTTGAGCAGCAGCACGCCCTGCTGTGCCCAGTGCGACAGGTCGCCATGGCGAGGCGGCTGGAGACCGAGGTCTTCACGCAGTTCGGTGAAGATATTCTGCAGCGACGGTGGCGGGCGCTGTCCCTTGCGCACAGAGAAGCACAGGCCATGGGCCTGTCCGGGCCCGTGGTAGGGATCCTGGCCGAGGATCACCACGCGCACCGATGACAGCGGCGCGGCATCAAGCGCGGCGAACATCTCGCCGCCCGGTGGATAGACCGTGCGTCCGTCGGCATGCTCCTGACGCAGGAAGCCCCGCAGGTCACGCATGTACGGCTGCTCGAATTCGTCCCGCAACGGCGCCAGCCATTCCGGATGCAAGCGTATGCGGGATTCCTGCTCGCTCACCACAGCCCCTTGATCTGGTAGGAAAGAGACTCGCGAATCCAGTCCGGACGCCGGGTGGCACTGCCCTGGATCAGCCCTTCGTATTCTATGCGCCGCACCGCCGACAGCAGCGTGCGGGCGGCCTGCTCCGGCACCGTCAGCTGGAAGCGCTGCNAAGGACTGGATCAGCAGATCCTTGATGTCACTGAAGTAGTACGTGGTCGCCGCCAGCGGCACGGCGGCGGCTTCGGCCACGGCACGGTGACGCACCCCACGCACGCCATCACGCAGCACCACCTGCCAGGTCGCGCGCAGGATGGCAGCGCGACGCTCCTCGCCACGCTGCTGGCGCTGTACCCGGGGCTGGCTGGGAGGCTTGCTGGTCATGTCGGTACGATGGCTGAAGTCGCCATGGAGCATACAGCCTGTGACGCGCCGCAGAAACAGAAAAGGGCCTGTTCAGGCCCTTTTCTGCAGCATGCGCGAAGCGCTTACTTCTGGATGCGGAACTCGACGCGACGGTTAAGCTCGCGGCCGGCTTCGCTGTCGTTGCTGGCCACCGGACGGCCTTCGCCGTAACCGACAGCCTGCAGGCGACCGGCGTCGATGCCGTAGCCGACGAGGTAGTCACGCACTTCGTTGGCACGATCACGCGACAGCTTCAGGTTGTAGGCATCGCTGCCCTTGCTGTCGGTGTGGCCGGCGATGGTGATGTTCGCCGAGGGATCCGAACGCAGGAAGGCCACGACGTTTTCCATCAGGCGCTGCGCATTGGCGGTCAGACGGGCCGAGTCGAACTCGAAGGTGATGTCGCGCATGACCAGGGTCTGCTCGACCACGCAGCCGTTGCCGTCAACCTTGGCACCCTTCGGGGTGTTCGGGCACTTGTCGTGTTCGTTGATCACGCCGTCGCCATCGTCATCGACGCTGACCGGTGCAGCCGGCACTTCCTTGATGACCACGCGCTCGACCGGCACTTCCTTGACCACGACCTTCTCGACCGGCACTTCCTTCACGACCACTTCCGGTTCGCGGGCCTTGCCGACCGCGAACTCGAGGCCGAGGCCGGCGCGGTAGTCGATCTTGCCGTCGCCGTTGCGGCTGGCGATCGGGCTCTTGTCGTAGTCGTCATACACGGCGCGCAGTTCGCCGCGCAGACGCAGGGTCTCGATGCCCAGGATGCTCTTGGTGAAGCCGATGCCCAGGTTCAGGTAGGGGCTGACCTCGTCCTGACCCGGGACGTCGTTGTAGACACCGCCGATACCGGCGACCAGGTAGGGGGTGAATTCGGAGCGCTGGCCGAAGGCGTACTGGAAGTCGACACCGAAACCGGTCTGGTAGTAATCGGTGCCGGCCGCGTTGCCGGTCTCGATGGTGTCACCGAAGAACTGGCCTTCGACCCACAGGTTCTGACTCAGACGGTGACCGAGGCCGACCTGGTAGCCGAAGCTGTCAGCGGAGCGGTCGGTCGGGGAACGGTCCTTGTCGGCCTTCAGGTAGAAGCCGCCGAAATAGACATAGTTGTCGTAGCTGCTGCCATTGTCCTCGGCAGCGACGGCGAAGGTCGAGACACCGGCGAGGGCGGCGGCTGCCACCGCTGCACGCATGGTCACGGCCGACCGGGAGAGAGAGAAACGGTGAGCGCTCATATTCTGTCCTCTGAATATAAATTGAAAGCGTTGGCGACCCGCAATTAGCCTGATCAAGAGATTACCGGAATCCGTTGATCTCATACAGGAGGTATACAACAAAACAACAAAAAACGATGAGCGGCAGGTCAACTGCGTTTTGATTTATTTTCGAGCAGATAACCGAAGATGGCATCCATGCGCTCGCCCAGGTAGCGCTGGGTGGCGCGCTCCATGGCGGCAGCCACTTCCGCCGCCACCGCCATGTCGGCGATGGGTCGCAGGCGCCAGATCACCTCGGCCAGGTGCGGCACCTCGCTGGCCGGCGGCAGCTGCTTGC
>NZ_PTQZ01000202.1 GCF_002943415.1 Amnimonas aquatica
GCACTGAACCTGCGCTACCAGCCTTCCAGCGGTCAACTGACGGTGTATTTCTCCGGCTTCTACGGCGCCACCAACGAGGGGCTTGCGACGTTCGAGACCCGCCAGGACTGACGCAGGCCACGAAAGGAGGAGCGCGCTCGCTCAGTGCGATCGCTGCTCCTGCACCGTCGCCAGCGTTTCCGCGCTGATGGCATCGGGCCGCTGGTTGCAGACATCGATGCCGGCGTCGCGCAGTGTCTGGCAGAGCCTGTCCATGCGGGCATCGCTGGCCTGCAGATGGTCGAGCAGGTCACGCATGGCGGCGATCACCGGGTCGGGCAGGTCCGGCGTGGCCGCGTAGGCCTGGAAGCCGATCTTCGCGGCGTAGTCGCGACGCGCCTGCTCGCGGGCATCATCCGGCTGGCGGACCACCACACGCCCGGCGGGGCCGACCACCGTCGCGCCCTCGGGCACCGGCTTCACCACCACGGCGTTGGAGCCGATGCGGGCACCGCGACCGATGATGATGGGCCCCAGCACCTTGGCACCGGCGCCGACCACCACGCCATCCTCCAGCGTCGGATGGCGCTTGCCGGCATCCCAGGAGGTGCCGCCCAGGGTGACACCGTGGTAGAGCGTGACATCGTCGCCGATCTCGGCGGTCTCGCCGATCACCACGCCCATGCCGTGGTCGATGAAGAAGCGCCGGCCGATCCTGGCACCGGGATGGATCTCGATGCCGGTGAGGAAGCGCGAAATGCTGGAGATGAAGCGCGCCAGCCCCTTCCACTCCGCCAGCCACAGGCAGTGCGCCCAGCGGTGCAGGACCGCGGCGTGCAGGCCGGGATAGTTGAGCAGGACCTCCAGCCGCGTGCGTGCGGCCGGATCGCGGGCGAAAACCGAATCTATGTCTTCCCGGATACGCGCGAACATCGTGACTCCTGAATGCGGATGATCCGCCAGTGCACCGGCGCGCGCCGCCTCAGCGCGGGCGCCGGCCGGACGGCTCCGATGCCGTGGCGGCGGCCAGCTCCAGCACGCGCTTGAAGAAACCGCGCAGCAGGTTGTACTCCGGCCGGTCAAGACGCGTCCTGCCATAAAGGCGTCGCAAACGCGTCATGATCTGACGCGGATTGTCAGGGTCCAGGAAGCCGACTGCAACCAGTGTCTGCTCGCAGTGCTCGTAGAAGCGCGCCATGTCCTCGCCGGAGACCAGCTCCTCTTCCCAGGGCACGAAGCTAACCGGCATCTGCGCCACCGGCGCCGGCTGGTTGCGCAGGGCCGGCAGGATGGCGGGAGCTGCATCCCGGCCGTCGCCGGCGACCTCCAGATGCGCCATGCGCGCCTCGTAGGCCAGCACCTGCACGGCCGCCGCGACATTGAGCACACCGTACTCGCTGTCGGTGGGAATGAAGACATGGCCGTGACAGAGCTGCAGCTCCTCGTTGGTCAGGCCGCGGTCCTCGCGCCCGAACACGAACGCCACCTTCGCGCCGGCGGCACCCTGCTCCTGCGCGATGCGGCCGGCCGAGCGGGCATCGACCTGGGCGATGTTGATGGTGCGGTTGCGCGCGCTGGTGCCGAACACCAGCTGGCAGTCGGCGATGGCCTCTTCCAGCGTCGCCACGACCCGGGCCGAAGCCAGCAGGTCGGAGGCGCCGGAAGCCAGCGCGGTGGCTTCGGCATGCGGGAACAGCTTGGGATCCACGAGGACCAGATCGGACAGGCCCATGGTCTTCATGGCGCGCGCGGTCGAGCCGATGTTGGCCGGCAGCGTGGTGTTGACGAGAATGATGCGGGTCGGGATGTTCATAAGGCCGGCTATGTTACACTACGCGGCTCAACCGTTCTTTATACAGAGTCCGTCTCCATGCAACCCATGCTGACCATGGCGCTGCGCGCCGCCAATCAGGCAGGCGACATCATCGCCAAGGCCGCCGACCGCCTTGACCTGGTCGATGTGCAGGCCAAGGGCCTCAACGATTACGTGACCCAGGTCGACCGCGCCGCCGAACGCGCCATCGTCGAATTCGTGCGCAAGACCTACCCGACGCACGGCATCCAGGCCGAGGAGTCGGGCCGCAGCGAAGGCAAGGGCGAGGGACAGGACTGGCTCTGGATCATCGATCCGCTCGACGGCACCACCAACTTCATCCACGGTTTCCCGCAGTACGCGGTGTCGATCGCCGTGCAGTGCAAGGGCGTGACCGAGCACGCCGTGGTGCTGGACCCGCTCAAGCGCGAAGCCTTCACCGCCAGCCGCGGCAGCGGTGCCGCCATGAACGGCCGCCGCCTGCGCGTGTCCGACCGCCGCAGCCTCGATGGCGCGCTGATCGGCACCGGCTTCCCGTTCCGCCCCGACCAGATGCACGCGATGGACGGCTACCTCGGCATGTTCAAGGCCGTGGCTTCGCAGACCGCCGGCCTGCGCCGCGCCGGCGCCGCTTCGCTGGACCTGGCCTATGTCGCCGCCGGCCGTCTCGACGGCTTCTTCGAGTTCGGCCTGGCGCCGTGGGACATCGCCGCCGGCGAACTGATCATCCGCGAGGCCGGCGGCCTGGTGTCCGACTTCGTCGGCGGCCACGGCTACCTGCAGAGCGGCAACATCGTGGCCGGCAATCCCAAGGTGCTCAAGGGCCTGCTCACCACCCTCTCGCCGCACCTGCCGGAAGCGCTGAGGCGCTGACCGCCGCGCACTCCGCGACGCTGCCGGCACCCCTCGCCGGCAGGGTTGCGGCGCCGCCACGGCGGCGTCACTGTAAGGCCCTGGAACAGGCACCGGGCGTGCTCATGAAACAAGGCCTCTTCAATCACCACCGCTATCCGGCGGGCATACAGCAGGCTCTGCTGGCACTCGGCCTCGACAGCCTGAAGCCGTCGTTCTCGCTGCTGCTGGCCCTGCTGATCGCGCTCACCTGCCGCAATACCGTGCCCTGGCCGCTGCTGGCCGGCTGGCTCGCCCTCGCGGCGGCATCGACACTGGCAGGCCATCTCTACTGCCGCACCTGGCGACAGCGACTGCGCCAGACGCTCGATCCCGCCACCCTGCGCCGGGCCGAGCTCCAGGGCCTGTGCTACGGCGCCACGGTAGCCGTGGTCTGGGGCAGCTGCAGCCTGCTCATGCAGCCCCAGTACCCCAACCAGAGCCTGCTGATCGGCATGATCTACTTCGGCGTCTGCGCCGGCGCGGCGACGCTGTCGGTGA
>NZ_PTQZ01000203.1 GCF_002943415.1 Amnimonas aquatica
CCTCGGTCGCCGAAGCCTTCGCCCAGGCCGAAGCCGTGCTGGGCGCGCAGGTCGACCTGCTGATCAACAATGCCGGCATCGCCGATGGCGGCTTCGTGCACGAGCTCAGTGTCGAGCAGTGGGACCGCGTGGTCGACACCAACCTCAAGGGCCCCTGGCTGGTCAGCCGCGAGTTCGCCCGCCGCCTGATCGCCGGCGGACGCCCCGGCGTGGTGGTGCACGTGGCGTCCATCCTCGGCCAGCGCGTGGCGCAGGCGGTGTCGTCGTACTGCGCATCCAAGGCCGGCCTNTGACCGAAGCACAGGCGCTGGAGTGGTCGCGCCACGGCATCCGCGTCAACGCGCTTGCGCCGGGCTACATCGAAACCGACATGAACCGCGATTTCTTCGCCGGCGAAGCCGGCCAGCGCCTGGTCAAGCGCATGACGGCGCGCCGCCTGGGCCAGGCCGACGAACTCAACGGCGCCCTGCTGCTGCTGTGCAGCGACGCCGGCAGCTTCATCAACGGCACCGCCATCACCGTCGATGGCGCACATCTCTGCTCCAGCCTCTGACGGCTGCGCGCACGCCACTTCCTTCCCGCTGCCGCTCAAGGAGCCGCCCCATGGATTTCAAGCTGTCCCCCGAGGTCGAGACCATCCGCCGCCAGGTCCGCGAGTTCGTCGCCGAGCACCTGCTGCCGCTGGAAGGCAGCGCCGGCTTCTGCGACGAACACGAGAACATCAGCGAGCCGGTGCTGGCCATCTTGCGCGCGAAGGCGAAGGCGGCCGGCCTGTGGGCCTTCCAGATGCCGGTGGCTCGCGGTGGGCGCGGCCTCGACCATATCGGCATGGCGGCGGTCTACGAGGAGGCCGCGCGCTCGCCGTTCGGCCCGGTGGTGTTCAACGCCGCGCCGCCGGACGACGGCAACATGCAGGTGCTGAACAAGGTGCTGACCTCGGAGGCGCTGAAGGACCGCTGGCTGCAGCCGCTGATCGACGGCAAGGTGCGTTCGGCGTTCGCCATGACCGAGCCGCAGGGCTGCGGCTCCGACCCTTCTCTGACCTACACCCGCGCCGAGCGCGTCGGCGACAACTGGCGCATCACCGGTCGCAAGTGGTTCATCACCGGAGCCGAGGGCGCGCAGACCTTCATTCTCATCGCCCGCACCTCGGATGACGAGCGCCGCGGCCTGACCGCCTTCCTGTTCGATGCCGACCAGCCTGGCTGGCGCATCGAGCGGCGCATTCCCATCATGGGGCCGGAGGAGCACGGTGGTCACTGCGAGCTGGTGTTCGACGGCCTGGAGATTCCCGACGAGCAGCGCCTGCTCAATGTCGGCGACGGCCTCAAGCTGACCCAGATCCGCCTCGGCCCGGCGCGCCTGACCCACTGCATGCGCTGGCTCGGCCTGAGCAAGCGCTGCCTGGAGATCGCCGGCGCCTACATCACGGAGCGCGAGAGCTTCGGCATGAAGCTGTCCGAGCACGAGGGCGTGCAGTGGATGCTCGGCGGCGCGGCCATGGACATCCACATCGGCCGCCTGCTGACCATGAACGCGGCCTGGAAGCTCGACCAGGGCGACTTCGCGCGCAAGGAAGTGTCGATGGCCAAGGTGCATGTCGCCGACACCCTGCACAAGGCCGCCGACACCGCCATTCAGCTGCTGGGCGCGCGTGGCTACTCCAAGGACACGCTGGTGGAGTGGGTCTACCGCTACGCCCGCCAGGCCCGCCTGGTCGACGGCGCCAGCGAGATCCACAAGATGGTGCTGTCGCGCAGCTACCTGGCCGAAGGCCAGGAATTCTTCCGCTGGGGCTGAGCCATGTCCGCGCAGACGCCCTGGTGGGATGCCGTCGCCCTCGAAGGCTTCCTCCGCCATGCCACCGGCGCCGACTCGGTCGCGGTGACCGAAGCCCGCCGTTTGTCCGGTGGCGCGGTGCAGGAGAACTGGTGGCTGAGCCTGCAGCCGGCCGGGCAGGAGGCGCTGGATGTCGTGCTGCGCTGCGATGCCGGTTCGCGCGTGCCCGAGTCGCTGAGCCGTGCCCAGGAGTTCACCCTGCTGCGCGTGGCTTTCGAGGCCGGCGTGACCGTGCCCGAGCCGCTGTGGCTGGGCGACGGCTGTCTCGGGCGTGACTTCTTTGTCATGCGCAAGGCCGAGGGCATCGGTGCCGGCTTCCGGCTGGTGCGCGAGCCCGAGTGGGCTGCTGATCGCGAGGCGCTGGCCGAACGCATCGGCACGGAAATGGCGCGCCTGCACCGGGTCCGGCCGCCGGAGCCGCGACTGGACTTCCTGTCGGTGCCCGCCGAGGCGCCGGCCGTCGTCGGGCTACGCCAGTGCCGCGAGTTCCTCGCCGCGCACCGGCAGCCGCATCCCGCCCTGTCCTGGGCGCTGCGCTGGCTGGAGGCGAACCAGCCGGAGGACCAGCGTGTCACGCTCACGCATCGCGACTTGCGCACCGGCAACTATCTGGTCGATCGCCAGGGTCTGACCGCCATTCTCGACTGGGAGTTCGCAGCCTGGTCCGATCCCATGGAAGATCTGGGCTGGTTCTGCGCCCGTTGCTGGCGCTTCGGCCAGGATGCGCTCGAAGCCGGCGGTATCGGCAGCCGCGAGGCGTTCTACCGCGGTTATGCCGCCGGGGCCGGCCAGCCCGTGGATGACCGGGCGGTGCGCTTCTGGGAGGTCTACGCCCACCTGCGCTGGGCGGTGATCGCCCTGCAGCAGGGCGAGCGTCATGTCTCCGGCCGCGAGCCGTCGCTGGAGCTGGCGCTGACCGCGCACATCGTGCCCGAGCTGGAGCTGGAGCTGCTGCGCATGACCGGGCTGGCACTGCCTGCGGATGACTCCGGACCGCTTGTCGAGCCCGGCGACCTGCCCCCGCTGCCGTTGCAGCCGGCGGCCCCCGAGTTGCTGGCGGTCGCCCGCGCCACTCTGCTCGACGACCTGCTGCCGCAGTTGCCGGCATCGGCCCACTATGCCGCGCGCATGGCGGCCAACGCGCTCGCCATTGCCGGTCGCAGCATGGCGGCCGGCGAGCGCGATGCCGGTGCCGCTCGGTCAGCATGGCAGGCCATGGTCGATGCCGTTGCTGGTGGCGGTCTGGATGAGCCTGCGGCTGATCATGCCCGCTCGCGACGGCGCGCGCTCTGGCGCGGCACCGTGGCCCGGGTACGCCTGTCGGCGCCCAGGGCACTGCAG
>NZ_PTQZ01000204.1 GCF_002943415.1 Amnimonas aquatica
GGAACCGGCGATGGTCGACTCCAGGGCTGATTCGATCTCCGTGCCGATACGATGCGCGGTCACCACCTGCTGCACGAAATGGTGGCCGAAATCGGCATAGCTGATCTTCTTCAGATCGGACACAGGCGGCTCCTCGGTTCGGTACCCGCGACTCAGGCGGACGGTTTCAGGCGGAAGAGAAGTAACGCAAATGCCGCCTCCGTGGCAAATGTCGGATTCCGTTCCAGCGCCGCCCGGCGCTCCGGCCGGGCCTTCCAGACATACGGCGTCATGGCCAGCAGATCGGCCAGGGCCGTGCCGGACAGCTGCAGCGGCGCCCTCACCTCCTCGCGCGCCAGCAGCTCGAAGCGATCGGCGAAGCCGGCGAGGAACTTGTCCGGCTCGTGCGGGCGCACGCTGTCGAACAGGCCCTCGCGGATCTGCCAGAGATGATCCGGCGCCGGCGTCACCGCCAGCACCAGGCCGCCGGGGCGCAGCACGCGCGCCATTTCCGCCACCGGCAGCGGGCTGAACAGGCTGGTGACGACATCCTGCGAGGCATCGTCCAGCGGCAACGCCGCCGCGCTGGCGACCAGCCAGGTGGCGCCGGGAAAGCGCCGCGCTGCCAGGCGCACCGCCGGCTTGGCGATGTCGACGCCGGTGACCCGTCCGGCCAGCGGCATCAGCGCGCTGGTGTAATAGCCCTCGCCACAGCCGATATCGAGCAGCGCATCGAAGCCGCCCGCCGGGACACGGGCCCGCAGCAGCGCCACCACGGCATCACGCAGGGGCTGGTAATGCCCGGCCTCCAGGAAGGCACGGCGGGCGCGCACGCTGTCGGCGCTGTCGCCGGGGTCCCGGCTCTTCTTCTGCTGCACCGGCAGCAGGTTGACGTAGCCTTCGCGGGCGATGTCGAAGCTGTGACCGTTGCCGCAGCGCCAGACCGGCGGCGTGGCATCCAGCGACAGGGCGCAGAGCGGGCAGCGCAGCGCGGGCGGGGACATGTCAGGCCGCTACCGATGCCGGTGCCGGCGGACCGCTGTGGAAGCGCAGCATATCGTCGGGCGCCTCGATCAGCTCGCGCTCGACCTCGCGGAAGAATGCCACGCGCGGCGCGATCGGCTCGTTCGCGTATTGCTCCGCCAGCCCCAGGTAGTGCTGGAAGTGGCGCGCCTCGGAGCGCAGCAGGAAGGTGTAGTAGCGCTTCAATTCGTCATCGAGCCGGGGGGCGATGGCGGAGAAGCGCTCGCAGGAACGCGCCTCGACGAAGGCGCCGATGATCATGAGGTCGACCAGCCGCCCCGGTTCGGAAGTGCGCACGTGCTGGCGCAGGCCGGTGGCGTAGCGACCCGCCGGCAGCGCCCGGTAGGCGATGCCGCGCTTCGCCATGAGCTCGCGGACCTGTTCGTAGTGCAGCAGCTCCTCGCGCGCCAGCTGCGCCAGCTCGGTCTGCAGGCGATCGTTGTCGTTGTAGCGGAAGAGCAGGTTCATGGCGGTGCCGGCGGCCTTTTTCTCGCAGTTGGCGTGGTCCTGCAGCAGGGTCGGCAGGTCCTGCACGGCGGCATCCAGCCAGGCGGCCGGGGTGGCGCAGGCGAGAAAATCCCGGACGGGCTGGAGGAATTCCATGGTGATCGACCCCGAGGCAGCAGACAGGCGGCGCGCCGGAGACCCGGCAGCGCGCGGGATTATAGCGGATGCCGCCAGCACCCGCGCACCGGATGCCCCACATTGACCTTGGTCACGGCCATGCCTTGGACTATGCTTCGCCTTCCAAAAAAAAGAGCCAGATGCATGACTCAGCCCGCCACCCTGACCTTCAAGGACAGACTGTCCATCGCCCTGCTCCGATTCTGCGCCCTGCTCCCGCTGCCGGTGCTGCAGCGCATCGGACGGCTGATCGGGCGGCTGGTGGCCAATTTCACCGGCAGCGGTCCGAGCCGCACGGTGCACGCCAACCTTCAGCTCTGCTTTCCCGACAAGGACCCGGCCTGGCACCGGCAGATGACCCGTACCTCGCTGCAAAGCACCGGCATGACCGCCCTGGAGTTCGCCAAGACCTGGGGCATGCCGCCGGAGTACAGCCTCGGCATGATCCGCGAGGTGCATGGCGCCGAGCACTTCCAGGAAGCGCTGGCCGCCGGCAAGGGCGTGATCGCCATCGTGCCGCACTGGGGCACCTGGGAATTCATGAACGCCTGGCTCAACCAGTACGTGGCGCCGGTGATCATGTACAAGCCGGGCGACCAGCCCGGCGTCGACGCCATGGTCGCGGAGGCCCGCAGCCGCTTGCGCACGACCGTGGTGCCGACCGACGAGAGCGGCGTGCGTGCCACCTTCAAGGCCCTGCGCCAGGGTGGCTTCACCGCCATCCTGCCTGATCACATCCCGCAGGAGAACGGCGGCGTGCAGGCGCCCTTCTTCGGCATCACCACGCTGACCGGCGTGATCGTGCCCAAGCTCGCCAGCCGCACCGGCTGCGCGGTGATCCAGCTCGCCTGCATCCGCCGCGCCGACGGTGACGGCTTCACGGTGCACGTGCTGCCGGCGGACCCGGATATCGGGCACGACGACGTGGTGGTCGGCGCGACCGCCATGAACCGCTCCATGGAGCAGCTCATCCGCATGGCGCCGGAGCAGTACCAGTGGACCTACAAGCGCTTCAAGCGCAACGAAAGCCTGCCTAACCCGTACCGCTGAACGCCAGCCTGTCACTTTCCGTACCCTGACTGTCAGTTTCGACCCTCAGCATCGCCTGCCGGCCGTGTCAGCATCGGCACATTCATGACCAGATGGTCATGACCTTGGCCGTGTCCACCCCGATTCAGGTAATGCCCCATGACAACAAGAACGCCGCGTCCCGTCCTTTCCCTCGCCCAGCAGATCGAAGGCCACCAGTCCCGCTTCGCGGCACGTCCGGCCGCCGAATACCTGGGCGTCACCATCAACTACCGCGAGCTAAACGCGCTGGCCGACCGCCTGGCCCACGTGCTGCGCTCGCTGGGCCTCGGGCGCGGCGACGTGCTCGGCATCCACCTGCCGAACACCCCGCAGTACCTGGTGGCGTTGATCGCCGCCTCCAAGCTCGGCGCCGCCATCTCCGGCGTGTCGCCGCTGCTGACGCCATCGGAGATCGTGCACCAGGTCAACGATGCCCGCATCAAGGTGCTGCTGACCCTGGACCAGCTCTACAA
>NZ_PTQZ01000205.1 GCF_002943415.1 Amnimonas aquatica
CGGGCGTGGTGGCGCTCGTCCACCGGCACCCGCTGCCAGCACAGCCAGTCATCCAGCGTGGCCAGCTCGGCGGGGGCGTCGGGCCAGGCCAGGCGCAGCACATCGGCGGCCTCCCACCAGCGCCAGGGCAGCATGGGGTGGCCGGCGCGGTTCAGCGCCGTGCGCAGGAAATCGCGGTCGTGGCCGTGGTGGAAGGCCAGCACCGGGGCATCGCCGACGAAGCGCGCCAGCGTCTCCACGCCCTCGGCCAGCGACATGCCGCCGGCCAGCAGGCCCGGCGTCAGGCGGTGGATGAGCACGCTGTCGCCGACACCGCCGGCACCGGCATTGTCCAGCGTGGCGTACCACTGCCCGGCCACCGGCAGGCTGCCGGCTTCGATGCTGACCGCCGCCAGCGACAGCAGCCGGTCGCGCCACGGCGACAGCCCCGAGGTCTCGGTGTCCAGCACCACCCAGCGGTCGCCGGCCAGCGCGCGCCCGTCCAGCCGCGCGGCCTGCGGCCACCAGTCCGGCAGCGGCTTGCGCAAGCGGCGCCACCAGTCGGCCGGGCTCACAGGCCGACCCTCGTGGCGATGTCCTGCTGCAGGCGCTGCACCTGGCGCAGGCACTCGCGCAGGATGCGCCGGTCGAGCGGATTCAGGCGATCGGGGTCGATGCGGTTGCCCAGCGCCCCGCCGCCGCGCTGCTGCTCCTGATGCAGCTGCAGGCGCAGCAGCTGCAGGTGCTGGCAGGCCTCCTCGTAGGCATCGGCGTCGACCTGGCGCAGCACGCCGTCGGCGGCCAGCCGGCGCAGGCGCGCGGTGGTCGACACTGCCGTCACGCCATGCCCCAGCGCCAGCACGCGCACGGCATCGATGAGCGGCGTCAGCGCCTCCAGCTTGAGATCGAAGGTGTTCGGGTGGTCGCCGCCCCGGCTCAGGCGGAAGTCGCGGAAGTGCCCCAGCGGCGGCCGCCGGCGCAGCGCCTGCTCGGTCAGCAGGCGGCGGAAGATATCGCTGCCGCCGATCCAGTCCAGCACGTCCAGGCGCAGCGCCTCCACGCCCTCGACATCACCCTGCACCGCGCGCAGGTCGAGGAAGATGACCGCCTCCAGCAGCCGCGCCGGCGCCGGCTCGCGCACCAGATCGAAGAAGCGCTGGCGCCATTCGCGCCGGCTCAGGCAGCACGCCGGTTGCCCCGCCATGATGCCGCCCCAGCACCAGTCCAGACCGAGGGCATCGAGCCGGCGGTTGACCTCCCCGGCCCAGGGCAGCAGGCGGGCACGCACGGCGGCGGCCTCGTCATCGCGGGCGTCGAACCAGAGTCCGTTGTCCTGATCGGTGTGCAGGGTCTGCTCCTCGCGCGCCTCGCTGCCGAAGCAGAGCCAGGTCACCGGCCGGTCAGGGGCGCCGAGGTCGTTGCCGGCCAGCGTCATGACACGCTGCACGAGCTGATCGTTGAGACGGGCCACGAGCTGGGTGATCTGCTCCGCCGAGGCGCCGCGGGCGAGCAGCTGGTCGACCAGCCGCGCCAGCGCCGCGCGACTCTCGCGCAGTTGCCCGAGACTGGTGGCATGGCGGATGCCACGGGTCAGCGCCACCAGGTTGAGGCGCTGGAGCTGGAACAGGTCGCGCTCGGCGAGCACGCCCTGCAGGCGGCCGTGGTGGCAGACCACGATATGGGTGATGCCGTGCTCGGCCATCATCAGCGCGGCCTGGAACACCGGCACGTCGCGCTCCAGATGCACCGGCCCGGGCGTCATCCAGGCCGACAGCGGCGCCTCCGGCTGCCAGCCCTCGCCGGCCAGGCGGCGGCGCAGGTCGCGCAGGGTGAAGATGCCGACCGGCCGGCGCGCGGCATCGACAATGACGATGCTGCTGACCTGCTCGCGATCCATGAGCGCGACCGCCTCGGCCAGCGGCAACTCCGGACCGGCCTGCACCGGCTGGCGCGACAGCAGGTCGCCCACCGCCTGCGCCATGGAGAAATCGCTGCCGAGCTGGCCGGCGACACGCTGCTGGAGCTGGCGCCCGACTTCGGCCAGCAGGCCGCTGACACCGCCGAGCGCGAACTCGCGGAACGGCTCGGATTCGCGCACCAGGCGTGCGAAGTCATCACGCGACCAGACCAGGCAGAAGCTGTCTTCGAGCGCGACATGCTCGGTGCGGGTGGCGCGTTCGCCCAGCAGCGCGGCCAGCGGGAAGCATTCGCCGACACCGATCTCGAACTGCACGCGCGGCGGTTCGCCGGCGCGACCCCGGCGCAGGCCCTGGACACGCCCCTGCTGGACCACGAAGAACTGCTGCACGGGGCCGCCATCGGGATGCAGCAGGGTGCTGCCGGCGGCATGGAAGACCAGCCGGGCCTGGCGCAGCAGGAACTGCAGCTCGGCCTCGGGCAGGCGGTCGAAGGGCGGGTGCTGGCGCAGGAAGCGCGCCAGGCTCTCACCGTGCTGGCGTGCCGCGTCGCGCTCGCGGTGGCTGTCGTCAGCCAGGGTCATCTGCGTGCCCTCCCGTTGCCCGTGATGCCGGAGAACGGCACCGGCTCCGGACCAGCTTAGCAGGCGGCCGGCGCTGGCGAGCTACGACCAAGGTCCGGGCATGTCACGGCCCTCTTGACCGGCACGGCAACGAGGCGGTCACGGAAGCGGCCCGCGCCTCAGAACGCCGGCATGCGGAAGGTCAGCTCGACATTGCGGTCGCCGGCCTCGCCCTGACGGGTGCGGCCGAAGCCGCAGACGGCGTCGATGCCGCCATCGGTCGGCAGCCTGGACCAGCTCGCCGGATCGAGCAGGAAGAACTGGCAGCGGTCATCGGCCTCGGCGAGCTTGCGCGAGCGCTCGAAGCCATGAGTCAGCACCGGCCCGCGCAGGGTGCCAGTGCCGTTGCGGTTGTCGAACACCTCGATCAGGCGCTGCTCCTGCGGGTAGTCGATCAGCGATGCCGTCTCGACCTGCCAGAAGCCGCGGCAGTGCGGCTTGCCATCGGCCGCCACGCCGGCCTTGCGGCAGGTCACCGGCGTGCTGATGGTGCCGTTGCTGCCGGCCAGCGCGCCGCCCTCGCCCGGCGTCACGGCGAACGGGCGCACGCGGTGCAGGTGGGTGTGGCCAGCCACCCAGGCCAGCACGTTGGGCCAGCCCGCCAGCTCGGCGTTGACCTGGGCCGCAGTCATGTCCAGCGGCACGG
>NZ_PTQZ01000206.1 GCF_002943415.1 Amnimonas aquatica
CGCCGGCAAGTGCGATGCCCTGGTCACCGCCGGCGCGCGCCGGGCGGCCACGCCCGCCGAACTGGCGGCCGGTGTCGACCTGCTGCTGATCTGCGTTGCCGATGATGACGCGCTGGAAGCCGTCACCTTCGGCCCCGACGGCATCGCCTCGGGCGCGACGGCCGGGCTGCTGGTCGCCGACCACTCGTCCAGCTCGCCCGCCGCCACGCGGCGCATCGCCGCCCGGCTGGCCGCAGAGACCGGCGCGCGCTGGATCGACGCACCGGTGTCCGGCGGCGTCATCGGCGCCGAGCAGGGCGCGCTGGTGATCATGGCCGGCGGTCGCGCCGAGGACATCAGCCGGGTCACGCCGGTGTTCCTGCACTACGCCCGCCGCGTGACCCGCATGGGAGACACCGGGGCCGGACAGGTGACCAAGGTCTGCAACCAGCTCATTGTCGCCGCCAACAGCCTGCTGATCGCCGAAACCGTGGCCCTGGCCGAGCGCGCCGGCGTCGATGCCGCGCTGCTGGCGCCCGCGCTGGCGGGCGGCTTCGCCGACTCGCTGCCGTTCCAGATCCTGGCCCCGCGCATGGCCGAACGCCGCTTCGAACCGGTTCAGTGGAAAGTGCAGACGCTGCTCAAGGACCTCGGCAACGCCCTCGGCCTCGCCGGTCAGGTCGGCAGCGCCACGCCGCTGGCACGCACCGCCGAGGCGCTGATGCGCCTGCACGCCGAACACGGCCACGCTGGCGATGACCTCAGCAGCCTGATCACCCTGCACATGCCCGCCGACACGCCGGACCCGGCCTGACCCGCCCCGCGCGCAACATCCTGACCGGAGGCCCCGACATGCTCCGCTTCACCGCCAACCTGTCGCTGCTGTTCACCGAGCTGCCGCTGATCCGGCGCTTCGCCGCCGCGCGCGCTGCCGGCTTCAGCGCCGTGGAAATACAGTTCCCCTACGAACTCGGCATCGGCGAGATCCAGCGCGAACTGGACACCCACGAACTCGAGCTGGTGCTGATCAACGTCCCTGCCGGCGACCTCATGCAGGGCGGTTGCGGCCTCGCCGGCGTGCCCGGCCGGGAACAGGAGTTCCGCCGCGCCGTCATGCAGGCACTGCCCTACGCCAGCCAGCTCGGCGTACGCTGCGTCAACGTGCTCGCCGGCCGCCAGCACGAGGACGCCGACCTGCTGCAATGCCTGCACACGCTGACCGCGAATGCGCGCTACGCCGCCGAAGCACTCCACAGCATCGATGTCACCACCACGCTGGAAGCCATCAACACCACCGACATGCCCGGCTTCCTGATCAGCAACATCGCGCAGATGCAGGAGATCCTGGAGGCGGCGGACCACCCCACGCTGAAGATGCAGTTCGACTGCTACCACATGGCCATGATGGGCGAGGACATTCTCGGCGGACTGTCGGAGAACATTGCCGACATCGGCCACATCCAGTTCGCCGACACCCCCGGGCGGGGCGCGCCAGGCACCGGCGCCATGGACTACGAGGCCATTTTCGCCAGCATCGCGGCACTGCCCTACCGCGGCTGGTGCGGCGCGGAGTACCGACCTGGACCGGATGGCACCGAGGCCTCGCTCGCCGGGTGGCAGCACTGGCGCTGAGGTCTGCGCCGCGCTGCGTGCGGGAGGGGATGGGTCGGGAAAACCGTCATGCGCCAGGGATGGCGCATGCGAGCCTACAGGGATGTATTCACGGCGTGTTTTCCCGACCCATCCCCTCCCGCACGCAGCGCCACCGCAACTACAGCGCCTCCAGCGCCTCCGACAGCCGCCCCACGGCGACCACCTGCATGCCCTCGATGGCCTGGCGCGGCGCGTTGCTGCGCGGCACGATGGCGCGTTTGAAGCCATGCTTGGCGGCCTCGCGCAGGCGCTCCTGGCCATTCGGCACCGGGCGGATCTCGCCTGACAGGCCGATCTCGCCGAACACCACCAGGTCGCTGTCCAGCGCCTGGCCGCGCAGGCTGGAGGTCACCGCCAGCACCACCGCGAGGTCGGAGCCGGTCTCCAGCACCTTCACGCCACCGACGACATTGACGAAGACATCCTGCCCGACACTAGCGATGCCGCCGTGCCGGTGCAGCACCGCCAGCAGCATGGCAAGGCGGTTCTGGTCGAGGCCCACGGCGACCCGGCGCGGGTTGCTGAAGGCGTCGTCGACCAGCGCCTGCACCTCGACCAGCAGCGGCCGCGAGCCCTCGCGCGTGACCATGACCACCGAACCGGGAATCGGCTGGTCATAGCGCGACAGGAAAATGGCCGACGGGTTGGCGACCTCGCGCAGGCCGCGATCGGTCATGGCGAACACGCCCAGCTCGTTGACCGCGCCGAAACGGTTCTTCGCTGCACGGATGAGGCGAAAGCGCGAATCCGCTTCGCCCTCGAAATACAGCACGCAATCGACCATGTGCTCGAGCACGCGCGGCCCGGCCAGCGCGCCCTCCTTGGTGACATGGCCGACCAGGAACAGCGCGCAGCCGCTCTGCTTGGCGTAGCGGGTGAGCAGGGCGGCCGACTCGCGGATCTGCGACACGCCGCCGGGCGCCGAGGTCAGCGCCTCGGTGTAGAGCGTCTGGATGGAGTCGACCACCAGCACGCGCGGCTGCTCGACCTGCGCGGTGGCGATGATGCGCTCGACCGAGGTCTCGGCCATGACCTTCAGCCGGCCCATGGGCAGCTCCAGTCGGCGCGCGCGCAGCGCCACCTGCGCCAGCGACTCCTCGCCGGTGATGTACAACGCCGGCAGGCTGTCCGCCAGGTGCGTCATGGTCTGCAGCAGGATAGTCGACTTGCCGATGCCTGGATCGCCGCCGATCAGCACCACCGAACCGGCCACCAGACCGCCGCCGAGCACACGATCCAGCTCAGACAGACCGGTGGCCACGCGCGGCGCATCCTGCGTGCGCACCTGATCCAGCACGGTGACCTCGCCGGCCTGCCCGGCGTAGCCGCCGGCGCGCGGGCCTTTCAGGACCGGCGCCCTGACCGACTCGACGAGGGTGTTCCAGGCGCCGCAGTCGGTGCACTGGCCGGCCCACTTGGAGAATTCGCTGCCGCAGGCGGTACAGGTATGGATGGTCTTGGCTGTCTTGCTCATGGGCGCCTTGCGGAAATGAAAAGCCGCGTC
>NZ_PTQZ01000207.1 GCF_002943415.1 Amnimonas aquatica
TCAACGCCTTCATGCAGCGCAAGGGCCTGCCCATGGACCGCATCGATGCCTTCGTGCGCGATGGCATGAAGTTCATGCGCCGCCGGCTGTCGCCCGAGCGCCAGCTGGCCATGACCTGCGCCCTGGAGCACTTCACCGCCATCCTCGCCGAACTGGCGCTGGAGCACCCGGACTTCTTCGGCCCCATGGACGAGCGCGTGAAGCCGCTGTGGTACTGGCACGCCATCGAGGAGAACGAGCACAAGGCGGTGGCCTTCGATGTCTTCCAGGACCGCGTCGGCAGCTACTGGATCCGCAGCTCGCAGATGCTGCTCAACACCATCGAGTTCGCCTTCTTCAGCAGCTTCCACACCTGGCAGCTGTTCAAGGCGCGCGGCATCCAGCGCGACTGGAAGATGATCCGGCGCGGGCTCGACGAGCTGGTCGGCCGCAAGCCCGGCTGGCTGCGCAAGATGGGCAAGGCCTATCTGTCCTACTACCGTCCGGACTTCCACCCCTGGCAGCGCGACACCACCGCCGCCATGAACCACTGGAAGCAGGTCTACGGCATCAGCTGAGGCGACTGGCGAAGCCGCCGGGCAGCGCCCGCCGGCGCGCCGGATGACACCGGCAGACGCAGGCGTGGCTGACCGGCCACGCCGGGCGCTGGCCCCGGACGGCCGCCGCGACTACAATCCGTGGCCTGCAGAGCTGTACGCCCGGAAGCCTTCTTGAACGATCTCAATCCCCGCCAGCGCGAAGCCGTCATGGCCATCAGCGGTCCCGTGCTGGTGCTGGCCGGCGCCGGCTCGGGCAAGACCTCGGTGATCACGCGCAAGATCGCCTACCTGATCCAGCAGTGCGGCATTCCCGCGCACAAGATCATGGCAGTGACCTTCACCAACAAGGCCGCGCGCGAAATGAAGGAGCGCGCCGGCAAGCTGGTGCAGGGCCCGGAGGCGCGCGGCCTGACCGTGTCGACCTTCCACACGCTGGGCCTGACCATGCTCAAGCGCCAGCCGGACAGCTTCGGCCTGAAGAAGAACTTCTCCATCTTCGACGCCGAGGACTCGCGCACGCTGCTCGGCGAGCTGCTGCACAAGGAGAACGCCAGCGACAAGATCGATCTGGTGCGCAGCCTGATCTCCGACTTCAAGAACGCCCTGGTGACGCCGCCGGAGGCCATGAGCCGCGCCGAAAGCGAGGGCGACTACTTCGCCGCCACCATCTACGAGGCCTACGAGCGGCATCTGCGCGCCTACAACGCGGTCGACTTCGACGACCTGATCGTGCGGCCGACGCTGGCGCTGCAGAATGACCAGACGCTGCGCGAGTTCTGGCAGAACAAGGTGCACTACCTGCTGGTCGACGAATACCAGGACACCAACACCGCCCAGTACCTCATGGTGCGCCACCTGGTCGGCGCCCGCGCCTGCTTCACCGCGGTCGGCGACGACGACCAGTNGAGCAGAACTACCGCTCCACCAGCCGCATCCTGAAATGCGCCAACACGGTGATCGCCAACAACCCGCACGTGTTCGAGAAGCAGCTGTGGAGCCAGCACGGCATGGGCGACATGATCCGTGTCATCCAGTGCGCCAACGAGGACGCCGAGGCCGAAAAGGTCGCCACCGAGATCCTCAACCACAAGCTCATGCAGCGCACCGAGTTCCGCGACTATGCCGTGCTCTACCGCGGCAACTTCCAGGCCCGCATCCTGGAAACCAAGCTGCGCGAATACCAGATTCCCTACAAGATCTCCGGCGGCCAGTCCTTCTTCGGCCGCTCCGAGATCAAGGACGTGATGGCCTACCTGCGCCTGGTCATCAACCCCGAGGACGACAACGCCTTCCTGCGCATCATCAACACCCCCAAGCGCGAGATCGGTCCGGCGACGCTGGAGAAGCTCGGCGGCTACGCCCAGCAGCGCGACTGCGCCATGCTGCTGGCCTGCGAGGAAATGGGCCTGTCGCTGCACGTCGGCGAACGCGCCTGCGGCCGCCTGCAGGACTTCGCGCAGTGGCTGCAGGGCACCGCGCGCAACATCATCGACGGCGACGACCCGCTGCAGGCGATCCGCCAGATGCTCGCCGACATCCAGTACCAGGACTACCTGCTCGACCAGTCCGCCACGCCGACCGCCGCCGAGCGGCGCATGGACTCGGTCAACAGCTTCCTGGCCTCGGTGCAGCGCCTGTGGGAGAAGGCCGAGGACGAAGAGGACCGCGACATCGAGGCGGTGATCCGCAAGCTGGTGCTGCTCGACCTGCTCGAACAGCAGGCCGAGGAGGATGACAGCGACAAGGTCCAGCTCATGACCCTGCACGCGGCCAAGGGCCTGGAGTTCCCGCACGTCTACCTGATGGGCCTGGAAGAGGACCTGCTGCCGCACCGCAACAGCATCGAGGCCGGCACAGTGGAAGAAGAGCGCCGGCTGATGTACGTGGGCATCACGCGCGCGCGGCAGACGCTGACCATCACCTATGCCGGCAAGCGCAAGCTCGGCGGCGAATCGCTGCCGACCACGCCCAGCCGTTTCCTCGAGGAGCTGCCGGCGGACGAACTGGAGTGGGAAGGCCGCAGCAGCGGGCGCAGCTCGGAGCAGAAACAGGCGCTGGGCCGCGCGCACCTGAGCAACCTGCGCGACCTGCTGGGCTGAAACACTGGCGGCGCCCGGATCGCAGCGGACGCCGGAGCGGCGCTTACTTCGAGCGCGCGATCATGATGTCGACGGCGGCCTTGATCTCTTCATTGCTGCAGCTCCGGCAGCCGCCCTTGGGCGGCATGGCGCGGATGCCGTTGAGCGCATTGCGGTGCACCACGGCATTGCCCTGGGCCAGGCGTGCCGCCCACTGCTTCTTGTTGCCGGTCACCGGCGCGCCCATGAGGCCGTTGTCGTGGCAGGAGGCGCAAGCCGCTTTCAGGATGACCGCGCCGGAGCGCTGCGCGGGCGCCTGCCCGGCGGCCGGAGCGGCACTGGCGACCACCGGCATGGCCAGCAGCGCGGTCAGCAGCAGGGCGATCTTGTTCACGGCGACCTCGTTCGACACGGCTTCGGGAGCAGGGCCGGACCGGGCCCGGCACCGGGCGCAGTATAGCCACACATCCTGACGGGTCAAAAGTCGCCGGGCGTCATGGCCC
>NZ_PTQZ01000208.1 GCF_002943415.1 Amnimonas aquatica
CACCAGCCCGTCGCGGGTCAGGGTCAGCGTCCGGCTCATGCCTGCGGTTCCGCCACAGCGGCCTGCGCCGCCACCTTCACCGGCGGGATCGCTGCCGGCTTCGTGGCCGGACGGTTTTCGCCGCGCCGCTCGACCGCGCCCAGCAGCTCGGCCAGCGGCGTGCGCAGGCCGGCGTCCATGCCCTGCTCCACCGGCGCCAGCAGCGCCGCCAGCGCCGGATGCCAGGGCTCGTCCGGGTAGGCCGCGAGATCATCCGTCGTCGGCAAGGGCCAGGGCAGCTGGCGGTACAGCTCCAGCAGGTCGAGCCGGGTCAGGTCGCGTGCCAGCACCAGGTCGCCTTCGCGCGTCACCCGCACCAGGCGCAGGCGCTGCAGCAGGCGCGAGAAATCGCCCCAGTCCACCTGCTGGCGGCCGACCAGGCGCATGGCTTCGACCTCGCGCACGCCCTCGCCTGCGACCTGACGCTGGTGCAGCAGGGCGAGCAGGCTGAGCAGGGTCAACACCGGGTGGCGGTGACCGGCCTCGACGCTCTCCTGCATCACCAGCCCGCGCGACAGCTCGACCCCGAACAGGATGATCAGCCACGACAGGAAGATCCACAGCAGGAATACCGGGAAGGCGGCGAAGGCGCCGTAGACCAGCTCGTAGGAGCTGAAGCCGGACACGAACAGGCCGAAGGCGCGCTTGGCGAGCTCGAACAGGCCGGCGGCCACGAAGCCGCTGATCAGGCCGGCGCGCAGCGGCACGCGGCAGTTCGGCACCGTGGTGTAGAGCAGCGTGAAACCGAGCGCGGTGAACAGCATGGGCACCAGGCCCAGGCCCGGCGCCACCGCGCCCACGAGGTCGGCGGTGTCGCTGAACACGCGCAGCGACATGAGGTAGGACGAGAGCAGGAAGCCGGCGCCGAGCAGCAGCGGCCCCAGGCTGATCACCGCCCAGTAGCGCAGGAAGCTGATGAAGCCGCCGCGCGGCGCGCGCACCTGCCAGATGTCGTTGAAAGCACGCTCGATGTTCATGAGCATCATGATCGCCGTCACGAACAGCACGATGATGCCGACCACGGTGAGCTGGCTGGCCTTCTGCGAGAACTCGGCGATGTGCGTCTGCACGGCGGTGCCGGCGCTGGGCACCAGGTTCTCGAAAATGAAGTTCTGGATCTCGCCGCTGACATGCTGCAGCGAGGGGATGGCGGCGAGCAGGGTGAACACCACGGTCATCACCGGCACCACCGCGAACAGCGTGGTGTAGGTCAGCGCCGCCGCATGCTGGCGGCAGTCATCGCGCAGAAAGTGCTGCACGGTCAGCCGCAGGACATGGACGCCGTTGCGCAAACGCTGCCCGAATGATCGCTTCATGCGCCCTCCCCTGATGCCCGTATGTCCCGGTCCTGAATGCCCGCGCCGCGATACCCGCGACCGGACGGTTCGCGCTAGTATTCCCGGCTCATGCGGGACTGTCGAGGCGGCCATGCCGGAACCCTACGTACTCATCCTCTACTACAGCCGCCACGGCGCCACGCGCGAGATGGCGCGCCAGGTGGCGCGCGGCGTCGAGGCCGCCGGCCTGGGCGCGCGCCTGCGCACGGTGCCGGCGGTGTCGGCCGACCACGAGGCGGTGGCGCCGGACATCCCCGACGACGGCGACCTCTACGCCACGCTCGACGACCTCGCCGGCTGTGCCGGACTGGTGCTGGGCAGCCCGACCCGCTTCGGCAACATGGCGGCACCGCTGAAATACTTCCTCGATGGCACCAGTGGCCTGTGGCTGAACGGCGCGCTGATCGACAAGCCGGCGGCCGCCTTCACCTCCACCGGCTCGCTGCACGGCGGCCAGGAAAGCACGTTGCTGACCATGCTGCTGCCGCTGCTGCACCACGGCATGGTGGTGGTCGGCCTGCCCTATTCGGAGCCCGATCTGCTGCACACCGGCAGCGGCGGCACGCCCTACGGCGCCTCGCACTGGGCCGGCGGCGACGGTGCCCGCGCCGTCACCCCGGAAGAAGCCCGGCTGTGCCAGGCCCTCGGCCGGCGCGTGGCGACCTGGGCCGCCCGCGCCGCGACACGCTGACCTCCATCAACCACACCGGAAAGCAATCACCATGACCAGCCCCGAACCCCGCGACCCCGCCGCCGACACCCGCGCGCTGCGCCTGCGCGCCGAAAACCTGCTCACCGCCTGCCGCGGCCTGTGGGCCGGCGTGCTCGCCTGGCAGGCGGTGCAATCGGTGGTGATGGCGCCGAAGGGCCTGCCCTGGGAGCAGGTGGTGGCGTTCTGGGCCTTCTACAGCCTGCCGCTGCTGCTGTTCTTCCCCGCCGTGCGCGACGGCCAGTTCCGCCACATGCTGTGGATGACCATCGTCACCGCGTTCTACGGGCTGTTCACCGTCGTCGGCATCGTCGCCTCGGGCAAGGTCGGCGACCTGTCGCTGATCGAGGCGGGGCTGATCCTGCTGCTGCTGGGCGTGAGCCTGGCCTACCTGCAGGTGAAGCGGCGCCTGGACAGCGGCAAGTAAGCGCCGCCCGGCACGCTGTATCGCGAAAGCTGCCGGAAAAGAACAAGGCACCTGGAAAACACGCCGTGAACCCGTCCATGGGGGCTCGCAAACGCCATCCATGGCGTTTGACGGTTTTCCAGGTGCCTTGTTCTTTTCCGGCAGCGTTGTACGCCCAGTGAAGCCGGGCGGCGCTTACTTGCCGCCGGCCTCAGGCTTCAGCGTCCACTGCTGGAAGCGCACGCGCTCTTCCGGCGAAGCACGCAGCCAGATATCGCGCAGCAGGTCGTAGTGCACGCTGCTGGTCGGCGCCAGCGCCGGACGCGTGGCGGTACCGGCCACCGGGGCTTCGACCGGCGCGGTGGCACGCACGGCCTGCTGGGTTTCCTCGGTCTGGAAGGCGCGGCTGATGGTGTCCAGCAGCGAGGCCTCGGCCACCGAGCGGATGAGCTGTGCCTGGTGACGCTCGCCACGGCTGCTGACCAGGGTCAGCTCGGGGCTCTTGGCGAAGACGCGCGCGGCTTCCACGGTCTTGGGCACCGGGAACTCGACATGGTAGGTCTCGCCGGCGCTGGCGATGAAGCGCACCGCCAGCGGGCGCGAACG
>NZ_PTQZ01000209.1 GCF_002943415.1 Amnimonas aquatica
CAGGTGGAGACGATGAGCCCGGCGTCATGCGCGCTGGCGACCAGCTCGTTGGTGCAGCGCGCCTGGTGCGGGCCCAGCGAGCTGCAGCCGAGCGCGCTGGCCACGGCGAGGGCGTCGCCGGTGAAATCCTCCTCGAACAGGAAGCCGCGGGGGATGTCCGGCGCCACTTCGCGGATGCCGTAGAGGTAGCGCGGGTTGAACGATGTGGTGCGGGCGCGGCCGTCGAGGCGGAAGTGCGACCACAGCGCCGGCAGGCGGGCGATGACCGCGGCCTCGTCCTCCGGGGTACGGGCCTTGACCTCGAGTTCGAGGTGGGTGAAGTCGCCGAGCAGGTCGAGAACCTCGGCNTGGCGGTGTGATCGCCGACCAGGCCGATGCCCGAGGTGGTGCGTTCCAGCATGGCGTCGTGGATCACCACCAGCTCGCCGTCACGGCTGACCTGGATGTCGAACTCCACGGCGCGCACGCCCAGCGCGCGCAGATGGCGGAAGCCCGCCAGCGTGTTCTCCGGCGCCTCGCCGCGCGCCCCCCGATGCCCAACGATCTTCATGTGCAGCGCCCCCTGTCCGTTGCTGTTGTCGTGCCCGGGTGTCAGGCCTGAAAACTGTAGCGAACGCGTGTTTTCCGCCTCCCTCCACACCGCACGACAACCGTCACCCCAGTGTAGCGTTGAACATGAACCCTATGTGACGCTCCCGGACAGCTGTGGTCTAATCGCCGCCATCATGCACAAGCCTCTCTCCCTCTTCATTGGTCTGCGCTACACGCGCGCGCGTCGCCGCGACCAGTTCATCTCCTTCATGTCGCTCAGCTCGATGATCGGGCTGATGCTGGGCGTGGCGGTCCTGATCACCGTGCTCTCGGTCATGAACGGTTTCGACCGCGAGCTCAAGCAGCGCATCCTCGGCATGGTGCCGCAGGCCACGCTGTCGTCGGCGCAGCCACTGCGCGACTGGCAGTCGCTGGTCACGCTGGCGGAGAAGACGCCGGGCGTGGCCGCGGCGGCGCCGATGTCGCAGGTGCAGGGCATGCTGACCGCCAACGGCCAGGTCACCGGCGCCATGATCACCGGCATCGAGCCCGCGCTGGAGCGCAAGGTATCCATCCTGCACGACTACATGCTGTTCGGCCGCATGGAAGACCTGAAGGATGGCGAGTACGGCCTGGTGCTGGGCCAGCAGCTGGCCAGCAACCTCGGCGTGCAGCCGGGTGATCCGGTGACGCTGGTGCTGCCCGAGGCCAGCCTGAGCGCCGCCGGGGTGATTCCGCGCTTCAAGCGCTTCACCGTGGTCGGCATTTTCCAGGTCGGCGCCGAGGTCGACGGCATGCTGGCCTACGTCTATTACGCCGATGCCGGCCGCCTGCTGCGCATCGGCGATGCCGTGCAGGGCGTGCGCCTGAAGGTCGACGACCTGTTCAAGGCGCGCCAGATCAACCAGCAGCTGCTGGCGCAGCTGCCGCCGTTCTTCTACGGCTCGGACTGGACCCAGACCCAGGGCAGCCTGTTCAACGCCATCAAGATGGAAAAGGCCATGATGTCGCTGCTGCTGCTGCTGATCGTGGCGGTGGCGGCGTTCAACATCGTGTCCAGCCTGGTCATGGTGGTGAACGACAAGAAGTCGGACATCGCCATCATGCGCACGCTGGGCGCCACGCCGGGCATGATCCAGCGCATCTTCCTGGTGCAGGGCACGGCCGTGGGTCTGGGCGGCACGCTGGCCGGCGTCGCGCTCGGCGTGCTGTTGTCGCTGACCGTCAGCGACCTGGTCATGTTCTACGAGCGCCTGTCCGGCGTGCATCTGTTCGATGCCTATTTCGTCAACTACCTGCCGTCGCAGCTGAAGTGGTTCGATGTGCTCTGGGTCGGCTGCACGGCGTTCGCGCTGAGCTTCCTGGCCACCATCTATCCCGCGCGCCAGGCCGGCCGCGTGCAGCCGGCGGAGGCCCTGCGCTATGAGTGACACGCTGACGGTTACCAGTCCGGCGACCGCCGCGGCGGCGGAGGCACGGACCCGCGATGGCGGGCCGGTGCTGGAGGCGCTGGACCTGCGCCAGACCTTTTCCGAGGGCCCGCAGGCGGTGACGGTGCTGCGCGGCATCTCCTTCTCCGTGGCGCGTGGCGAGCGCATCGCCATCATCGGGCGCTCGGGCTCGGGCAAGACCACGCTGCTGCATCTGCTGGGCGGCCTGGAGCAGCCCAGCGAAGGCCGTGTGCGCCTGCTCGGGCAGGACCTGTCCGGTGCCCGCGAGACCGACCGTAGCCGCCTGCGCAACCGCCACATGGGTTTCGTGTACCAGCTGCATCATCTGCTGCCGGAGTTCACCGCGCTGGAGAATGTCGCCATGCCGGTGGTGATCGGCGGCGGCTCGGTGGCCGAGGCGGAGCAGGCGGCGACCGCGCTGCTGGAGCGCGTCGGCCTCGGGCAGCGCCTGCATCACAAGCCGGCCGAGCTGTCCGGTGGCGAGCGCCAGCGCGTGGCGCTGGCCCGTGCGCTGGTGACCCGCCCTGCGGTGGTGCTGGCCGACGAGCCCACCGGCAACCTCGATCGCGACACCGCGGAGAGCATCCATCAGCTCATCGTGGAGCTGAACGAGTCGCTCGGCACCAGCTTCGTGATCGTGACCCACGAGGACCGCCTGGCGGCGCTGGCGCACCGGCGCCTGCGCATGGAGCAGGGACTGCTGGCCGAGTGCTGACGGTGGAAGGTTTCCGGAGGACGTGACATGCGGGATCCGGGCAGCTTCGAACTGATCTATGCCGTGGTGGCACGCATTCCGGCGGGCCGCGTGGCGACCTACGGCCAGGTAGCGGCGCTTGCCGGCCTGCCGAGGCAGGCGCGCCAGGTCGGCTATGCCCTCAATCGCCTTGATGACGGCAGTGCGCTGCCCTGGCACCGGGTACTCAATGCCCGCGGCGAGATCAGCCTGCCCGGAGAGGCGGCGCAGCGGCAGCGGCGATTGCTGGCAGCCGAGCAGGTGGATTTCGATGCCGCCGGCCGTGTCGCGCTGGCGCGTTTTCGCTGGGAGCCCTGAGCCGCCTGCTCTGAGCCCGTCTTTGTCCGGCTGGCGCGCTCA
>NZ_PTQZ01000021.1 GCF_002943415.1 Amnimonas aquatica
CCAGGGCCGCAGCCTGCCACTGCGCCTGCAGGAGTGGATCGAAGGCACGCTGCGTCACGCCGACGGCACGGAAAACGTGGACACCCTGCACTACAACAGCCTGTCGCAGCCACGTCATGACGGCACGCAGCAGGTGGCCGGGAATTTCATGCTGAGTCCGCGGGAAAGCGAGATCATGGCGCTGATCGCCGAGGGCTGCATCAACAAGGAAATCGCCACTCGCCTGGGCATTTCCGAGGGCACGGTGAAAGGGCACCGGAAGAACGTCTACGAGAAGCTGGGGGTTTCCAGCCGCTCCCAGGCCATCACCCGCGCCCGTGAACTGCTGATCATCTGACCCCGGACCGGGACTCCCGCCATGCAGCCAGGCCCGCGCGATCTCGACGAAAAAAGGAGGCCGCCAAGGGCGGCGGCCTCCGGGGACCGGGCCGGATCACGACCCTGAATGCCGCACAGCGGCTCACTCCACGTTGGTCGCGCACTCCGCGTTGGCGGCGTCGAACTTGCAGCGCACTTTCTTCAGCAGACCCATCATCTTCTTGTCGTAGAAGCCTTCCTTGGTCATCTGGACACGGGCCTCGGTCATCATGACCGTGTATTTCTCCTGATCGGCCGGCGTCAGATTCAGCCAGAACTTCTTGTCGATGTCGGCCTCTGCCTGCTTGATGGTGCGTTCGGCATTGTCGAGCTGGGTCAGGATGTAGGCGCGCGACTTCTGGCCGAAGCCGGCCGGGAACTTGTCGGTACGGATGATCAGGTTGCCGGTCAGCTGGGCCAGCGGGAAGTTGTAGACCGCACCGCCGTTGGACAGGCCCTTGTACATTTCGAAGGGCTTGTAGGCGATGCCCGGCGCCACCACGATGTCGACCTGGCCGTTGTTGAACTTGGCCACGAAGTTGGTGATGTCGGAGGCCACCGGCTGCGCGCCCAGCTGCTGCACCATGCGCGCCTGCGACTTGTCGAAGTCGAGCACGGCGATCTTCTTGCCGGCCGCCTTCTCGATCGAGTTGATGCTCTTGTCACGCACGAAGACATAGGCGGCACCCAGCGGGAAAATGCCGACCACTTCGTAGTTGCCGCTCTTCATGGCGGGCTCGCTCTGCGGCGCCGCCAGCACCTGGATCACGGTGCGCAGATGCTTGTAGGACGGCACCGAGCCGATGGAGTCGATGCTGCCGACATAGTGGTTGAACTGGCGGCCGCGCAGACCGGTCAGGCCCACGCCGTCACACTGGCCGGCCTTGAAGTCCTCGGCGGCAACACGCTCGTCGGTATATGCCTTGAGCTCGATGGCGACACCCCAGCCCTTGGCGGCCAGCGCGTAGTCCTTGGCCATGGCATAGGCCGAGCCTTGGGCGCCGACCGGGTCGTAGATGCAGAATTTCTGGGCGTGTGCGGCGGAAGCGGCCGCCAGCGAAATGGCCATGGCCACGATTGTTCTTTTCATGATTCCGTCCTGGGGTACCGGATTGGCAGGCTCGCCGGCATGGTAAGTCCGGCTGTCACTATTTCACAAACGACAGCCAGCCGACAGATCCGGCACCGGCCGGTCATCCGGAAACGGAAATGCCTATTTTCAGCAGGACGGCACTGGCTCGCGCCATGCGGCGGGGCAGCGTGCCGGAGCCAGGACGGACAAACGGCGCGCAAGAATTGCCGGGAGCAATTCTGATGCCGCAAGCGGCAGCCCGGAGGGTGCCCGCCATGGATGGCAGGACACAAAAAAAGAGGGCGGCTTACGCCGCCCCAAGAGGGTTCTGCAATTCAGCACACGCGGGATCAGGCAGCGCGGTTTTCGCCCTTGGCCACCAGATCGGCAAACAGCTTCTGGGCTTCGGCCAGCAGCTTTTCCACTTCAGCCTTGGCGTCGACACCCTGCAGCTTGGTCTTCAGCTCTTCGGCCTTGGCCTTGAAATCGACGGCCTGCAGCTTTTCGGCTTCAGCCTTGACGTCCACGCCCTGCAGCTTGGTCTTCAGTTCGAGGGCCTTGGCCTTCAGCTCTTCAGCCTTGGCGTTGAAGTCGACAGCCTGCAGCTTCTCGCCTTCCACCTTCAGCACTTCGACCAGGCCGAGACCGGCCAGCGCGACCTGGCGGCCGGCTTCCTTCACGCGCACGACGACATCCTGCTGGGAGGCGACGAAATTCTTGAGTTCACCCATGTCCATATCTCCTGAATAGATTTGATGATGGTCGGATGCACCTGTCAGACAGGTAATACCCGCATCCCTTGAACACGATCTTAGAGAGGGAGAGACATACAAAGGCAGGGAATTGTCAGACAATACAACAAGCGGTCGGCTTTTTTTGTGACCCGCCATTCACCGGCTGCGCATTGCGCGCAGACACCGGACAGCCCCGCCGCTGGCGCGGCGGGGCACGGGCGCATCAGGCCTGCTTGGCGGCCTCGATGGACTTCAGGATGTCGGCCTTGGCGGCTTCGCTGCCATCCCAGCCGGTGACCTTGACCCACTTGCCCGGCTCCAGGGCCTTGTACTGCTCGAAGAAGTGCTTGATCTGACCCAGCAGCAGCTCGGGCAGGTCGGTGTACTCCTTGACGTTCTTGTACAGCGGGGTGAGCTTGTCGTGCGGCACGGCGATGAGCTTGGTGTCGACACCGGCTTCATCTTCCATGTTCAGCTTGCCGACCACGCGCGAGCGGATGACCGAGCCCGGCTGCACCGGGAACGGGGTGACCACCAGCACGTCCAGCGGATCGCCGTCTTCCGACAGGGTNCGATTTCGTACTTGATGGGCGCGGAGTTGGCCGGGATCTCGATGATCACGTAGATATCGTTGGGCACGTCCTTGCCGACGGGGATGTTGCTGTAGCTCATGGCTGGGCCTCGAATGATGAAAAAAACGGCGCATTATAGCGTCAGTGCGGCCGCAGCGTAGCTCCTCGAAAGTAGCAGGTCCGCGGCCGGCGGAAACGAAAAGGCCCGGCATGTGCCGGGCCCTTTCCCGTGGCGAGCCCGCGGGCTCACTCCACGTAGTAGGTCTGCAACGGCGGGAAGCCGTTGAACTCGACCGAGCTGTAGGAGTTGGTGTAGGCGCCCGTGGTCATCCAGTACAGGCGATCGCGCACGGCCAGGCTGAGCGGCAGGTTGTAGCCCACGTTCTCGTACATGATGTCGGTGGAGTCGCAGGTCGGGCCGGCCAGCACCACGCTGCCGTCCCGGTTGCCGCTCTCGTCCATCTTCTCGGTGTAGATCGGGTACTTGATCGACTCGCCCATGGTCTCCATGAGGCCCTGGAACAGACCGACATCGGTGTAGACCCAGCGCTTGAGGTCGGTACGCGACTTGCGCGAGATCAGCACCACCTCGGACACCAGCACGCCAGACTCGCCGACCAGCGAACGGCCCGGCTCGAGGATGATCTCCGGCAGGTCATCGCCGTAGTCGTCACGCAGGTAGCGCAGGATTTCCTCGGCGTAGACATTGATCGGGTTCACTTCCGAGATGTAGTTCGCCGGGAAGCCGCCACCCATGTTGATCATCTTGAGTTCGACGTCTTCCTCGTACTTCATCCAGTCGAACATGTACTTGACCTTCGACAGCGCGGCATCCCAGACGGCGATGTCCTTCTGCTGCGAACCGACATGGAAGGAGATGCCGTAGGGCACCAGGCCCTGGTTCTTCGCCTGCACCAGCAGGTCGATGGCCATGTCCGGGTGGCAGCCGAACTTGCGCGACAGCGGCCATTCGGCGGTCTCGCCGCCTTCCACCAGGATGCGCACGAAGACCTTGGAGCCCGGCGCGTACTCGGCGATGTTCTGCAGGTCGGCCTTGGAGTCGGTGGCGAACAGGCGGATGCCCTGCTCGTAGGCCCACTTCACATGCGCGGCCTTCTTGATGGTGTTGCCATAGGACACCCGGTCCGGCGACACGCCGGAATCCAGCACCTTGCTCAGCTCGAACATCGACGCGCAGTCGAAATTGGAGCCCAGGTCCTTCAGCAGGTCGATCACCGGCTGGCCCGGATTGGCCTTGAGCGCGTAGTGCACCTTGGCCATGGGGAAGCAGCCCGTCAGCTCTTCGTACTTCTGCTTGATGATTTCCAGGTCGACGACCAGGAACGGCGTCTCCTTTTCGTCAGCCAGCTTTTTGATCTTGGCCCACTCGGCATCCGAGCAGTAATCAGAGAGGCGCATAGCATCCATCCCGTATGTCGTATCACAAGAAAGACAAAAGCCCCTGGCGCGACGGTTGCTTAACGGTCTTCCAGAGGCTCATCCAGGCGTCAGGTTGCTGCGCTGCACCATGCAGGTCTCACCCTCGCGAAAGGGTGGCGATATCGCCCTGGCACTGACGCGGCGAAGGTTAAAGGCAAAAGATGACACAATCAAGAATTCGGCGGGACGCGGTCCGACGAAGCGCGACCCTGCGGTCATGCCGTCACGGCCATGACCGCGGGGTCGCGCGGCCCGCCCTGGCGCCACGGCGGCCGGCGCCCGCCCGGTGCTCAGAGATTGGCCTCCGCGTACTCCGCCAGCACCGAACGCGGCACACCTTCGAGCTGGATGTGGCCGCCATGGGCGAAGCCCTTGAAGCGCTCGCACATGTAGGTCAGGCCGGAGCTGGTCGGCGTCAGGTAGGGCGTGTCGATCTGCGCCAGGTTGCCCAGGCAGATCACCTTCGAGCCCTCGCCGGCACGCGTGATGATGGCCTTCATCTGGTGCGGGGTCAGGTTCTGGCACTCGTCGATCAGGATCAGCGCCTTCTGGAAGCTGCGCCCGCGGATGTAGTTGAGCGCCTTGAACTGGATGTTGGCGCGCTCCTTCACGTACTCGATCGACCCCTTCGGACTCTCGTCGTGCAGGTGCAGCGCCTCGATGTTGTCGCTGATGGCGCCCAGCCACGGATCCATCTTTTCCTCCTCGGTGCCGGGCAGGAAGCCGTGCTCCTCCGCCAGCGGCGGCGTCGAACGGGTGGCGATGATCTTGTTGAAGCGCTTCTCCTCGATGCTCTGCTCGATCGCCGTGGCCAGCGCGAGGATGGTCTTGCCCGAGCCCGCCGGGCCGGTCAGCGACACCAGGTGCACCTGCGGGTCGCGCAGCAGGTCCAGTGCCATGGCCTGCAGGATGTTGTGCGGCCGCAGTCCCCAGACCTCCTGGCTCATCAGGCGCTCGTGGTTGAGGTCGCGCAGCACGATGTGCTCGGCGTCCACCGACAGCACGCGGCCGATGAAGCCCTGCTCGTCGATGACGAACTGGTTGGCGAAGACCTGGTCCTCCCAGTCCGCGCGCTTCAGGTAATGCCGGGTCTCGCCGATCGCCTGCACCGTGTCGACACGGCTGAAGCGGTCCCAGAACGAGCCCTCGAACGAGGCGTAGCCGCGCGACAGCTGCTTGATGTCCGACACCAGCTGGTCGTTGGTGTAGTCCTCCGCCGCCAGGCCGCAGGCGCGCGCCTTCAGGCGCATGTTGATGTCCTTGGTCACCAGCACGATGCGCGTCTGCTGGTCGGCCACCTGCAGCGACACCAGCAGGTTGATGATCTTGTTGTCGTTGAGCGAGTTGGTCAGCGTCTGCACGCTGCCCTCGGGCTGGTCCATGAGCACCGACAGCGTGCCCAGGTGCTTGCGTTCGGCATCGCGCCAGATCGGCACGCCCTGGCGGATCTGCTCGGGCTCGGCCTCCCCCAGCACACGGTCGATCATGCGGATGGCAGCGCGGCACTCGGCCGACACTGAGGCCTTGCCGGACTTGAGCTTGTCGAGCTCTTCCAGCACGGTCATGGGAATGAGGACCTGGTGTTCTTCGAAGTTGAGCAGCGCGTTGGGGTCGTGGATGAGGACGTTGGTGTCGAGGACGTAGGCTTTGCGGCGGGTATCGGCGACGCGCTGGATCATGCAGGAGCCTCCTGTGGCCTGGGGCGACAGATACCGGCATCTGCCCTGCCGGCACCCGGTGGACTCCGTCGCGGCGGGCATGGGACACGCCTTCCGCCCGGAGCCTTTTCTTTCAACCTACAACACCGAACCTACAGCAATAGTCATGCCGCCGGAAAGTCCCGATCCGCCGAATTACACCGAGAGCAGACAGGCCGGCGACAGAGCGCCGCGCAGCAGCGGTACGCCGGCATCGGACGAGAAGTCGCGCGGCACGTAATGGCGGGCGGGACGGTCGGCCGGCAGCAGGCGCCACTGGCGGTAGACCTCGGCCACCAGCTCGCTGCAGAAGCCGCCGCGCTGGAACGCCAGCGCCTCTTCGCCGCGCACCCAGGCGCTGAGGTGCTGGCGCGCGAAATTGCGGTAGGGCTTGGCGCGCCAGGCATCGATCAGCTCGTCGAGACGCGCGCGCGCGTCGGCGTCGGTGTGCACGCCCTGCAGGCGACGCACGGCGACCAGGCCCGGGTAGCTGACAACGCGGTCGTCCAGCGCCACCAGCTGCACGCCGTCGAAGGGGCGACCATGCATGATGTCGTGCACCTTGCTGGCGCGCGTGGCCTCCCACAGCAGCGGGGTCTGGGGCATGTCAGGCAGGCGGACCACCAGCCCGACATGGGACCAGCGGCTGCCGGTGAAGCCGCGCACCAGCCGCGACGCCAGCGTGCGTCCGGAGAACAGCACCAGGTCGCCGGTCTTGAGCTGGTCGCGCAGCTGCGGATACGGCCGCGACGGCAGCAACGCGGGATCGCTGGTGGCCGCCGTCCAGGAAAAGGTCAGTGCGCTGCGCTGCGGGCTGGTCTTCATGGCCGGCAGTGTCTCCGGCCCGGGTGACCGTCATCTGTCGACGGCGGGGCAGTCACATGAAGATTTCATGACAAAGCGATGACAGCTCTTTGTTCCCGGCCCGGGCGGGCCTAGAATTCGCCGGAAATCCCCGCCCTTCCGTTCCGGAGCCGCACCCGATGAGCCAGTTTGACAATGTCAGTGTCATCAAGAAGTCCAACGTCTATTTCGACGGACGCTGCGTCAGCCACACGGTGCTGTTCGCCGACGGCACCCGCAAGACCGTGGGCGTCATCTTTCCCTCGCAGCTGACGTTCAACACTGCTGCGCCGGAGATCATGGAAGTGCTCGGCGGCCGCTGCCGCGTGCGGCTGGCCGGAGAGAGCGGCTGGCAGGAATACGCCGCCGGCCAGTCCTTCGATGTGCCGGGCAACTCCAGCTTCGAGATCGAAACGCTGGAACTCCTCGACTATGTCTGCCACTTCGCCTGAGAACTGCCATGTTTGAATGGATCTACGACCCCCAGGCCTGGATCACCCTGGCCACGCTGAGCCTGCTGGAAATCGTGCTCGGCATCGACAACATCATTTTCCTGTCCATCCTGGTCAACAAGGTCGAGGCTGCCAAGCGCCAGTTCGCGCGCATCTTCGGCCTCGGCCTGGCCATGGTCTCGCGCATCGCGCTGCTGCTGTCCATCACCTGGGTCATGCGCCTGACCGAGCCGCTGATCACCCTGGCCGGTGTCTCGGTCACCGGGCGCGACATCATCCTCATCGGCGGCGGCCTGTTCCTGCTCTGGAAGGCCGCCACGGAGATCTTCGACACCGTCGAAGGCGACTCCTCCGAGGAACAGGCGACCAGCATGGCCGCCGCGACCAGCTCGAGCTTCTTCGCCATCATCGCGCAGATCGCCATCATCGATATCGTGTTCTCGCTGGACTCGGTGATCACCGCGGTCGGCCTGGCCGACGACGTGTCGATCATGGTCATCGCCATCATGCTGTCCGTGGGCGTCATGATGTTCGCCGCCAAGCCGATCGGCGACTATGTCGATGCCCATCCGTCGATCAAGGTGCTCGCCCTGGCCTTCCTGGTCATGGTCGGCATGGTGCTGATCGCCGAAGGCTTCGGCCAGCACATTCCGAAGGGCTACATCTACGCCGCCATGGCGTTCTCGGTCCTGGTCGAGATGCTCAACATCCGCATGCGCAAGCATCGCGGGCAGGCCGGCTGACACAGCGGGCCTGGATCACGGCCGCGCCAGCCGGCGCGGCCTGCAAGCACGAAGGCCCGGTCAAGACCGGGCCTTCTGCTTTCCGGGACACATCCCGGGACATCCATCCACACACCGGACAGGCAGCGCCGGCAGCCGCACAGGCCCCGCACGACGACCAGCCGCCGGCGTGATCCGCTACGTCAATGGCGCAGCGCGGAGACCGTGGCGAAGCCCGCCACCGTGAGCAGCAGCGAGCCACCGAGGTGCAGGCCGATATGCAGCAGCGCCGTGCTCCAGAGCTGGCGCTGCAGCAGCGTCACGGCCTCGGCCGAGAACGTGGAGAAGGTGGTGAGACCGCCCAGCAGCCCGGTGATCAGGAACAGGCGCACGGTCTCCGACCAGGCCGGATTGGCCGCGAACAGCGCCGCCAGCACCCCGATCACGTAGCCGCCGATCCAGTTCGCCAGCAGCGTGCCCGCCGGCATGGCCGGCCACAGGCCATTGCAGGCCAGGCCGAGCAGCCAGCGCAGCGACGAGCCGATGGCGCCGCCGGCCGCCACCGCGACCAGCGGCAGCGCGCTCATGCCGCACCACCATGGCGCTCGCGCAACGCCGCCAGCAGCTTCTGATGGATGCCGCCGAAGGCGCCGTTGCTCATGACCACCACGGCGTCGCCGTCACGCGCTTCGGCCACCACGCGCGCGATCACCGCCGCGATGTCGGAAGCCACCTGCGCCGGCACCGGGCTGGCGGCCACCACCGGGCTCAGATCCCAGTCCAGGCCGGGCGGCTGGTACCAGATCACCTCGTCCGCGGCGGACGCGCTGTCGGCCAGGCCATCCTTGTGCGCGCCCATGCGCATGGTGTTCGAGCGCGGCTCGATCACCGCCCAGATGCGCCGCTCGCCGACGCGCCCGCGCAGGCCTTCGAGGGTGGTGCGGATGGCCGTGGGGTGGTGCGCGAAATCGTCGTAGACGGCGATGCCGCCGACCGTGCCCAGCAGCTCCATGCGCCGCTTCACGCCCGGGAAAGCCGAGAGCGCGTCCGCCGCCGCCGTCACCGGCACGCCGACATGGGCGGCGGCGGCGATGGCCGCCAGGCCGTTGCGGACATTGTGCAGGCCGGTGTGCGCCCAGCTCACTTCAGCCACGCGCTCGCCGGCGCGCCAGATCGCGTAGCGCGAACCGTCGGCGGCCAGCGTCTCGGCGCGCCAGGCGGCCGGCGGCACGGTCCCGGCCTCGCCGGCACCGGTCAGCGCCATGCGCTCCACCGGCGTCCAGCAGCCCTTCGCCAGCACCTCGTCGAGCGCCGGCTCGTCGGCCGGAAGCAGGATGCGGCCCTGACCGGGAATGGTGCGCACCAGATGATGGAACTGGCGCTGGATCGCCGCCAGGTCATCGAAAATGTCGGCGTGATCGAATTCCAGGTTGTTCAGGATCGCCGTGCGCGGGGCGTAGTGCACGAACTTGGAGCGTTTGTCGAAGAAGGCCGAGTCGTACTCGTCGGACTCGACCACGAAATAGCGGCCGCCGCCGAGACGCGCGCTGGCATCGAAGCCCTGCGGCACGCCGCCGATCAGGAAGCCCGGCGCCAGGCCTGCCTGCTCGAGCACCCAGGCCGTCATGGTGGTGGTGGTGGTCTTGCCGTGGGTACCGGCGACACCGATCACGTGGCGACCCTGCAGCACATGCTGCGCCAGCCAGGCCGGCCCGGAGGTGTAGGGAATGCCCTCGTCGAGCACATGCTCGACCGCCGGGTTGCCGCGGCTCATGGCGTTGCCGATCACCACCAGGTCCGGGCGCGGCGTCAGGTGCTCGGGCTTGTAGCCCTCCATGAGGGTGATGCCCTGCGCCGCCAGCTGCGTGCTCATGGGCGGGTAGACACCGGCGTCGCTGCCGCTGACCTGGTGGCCGAGGTCGCGCGCCAGCAGGGCCAGGGAGCCCATGAAGGTACCGCAGATGCCGAGAATGTGGATGTGCATGTCTTATACCTGGGGCGGCGGCGCCGGCAGCAGTTCGGGAAACAGCAGGATGGTCAGCACCATGACCGCGAACAGCGGCGTCAGCGCCAGCAGCACGCCTTTCCAGCGCTCGATCTCCAGCGTGTGCTGGTAGATGGCACCGCGCACGGTCAGGCTCCACAGCGTCATGACGATCTGCGCCACCGCACCGACCGCCAGCAGCGCCTCGCCGGCACCGGCCAGCAGCGCGATAGGCGCCGCCAGCGCGGTGATGAAGGTGTCGATCAGCACCAGCGCGGAAAAGCCCTGCACCCAGCGGTTGTCCCAGCCGCGGCGGCGCAGCAGCAGCCACAGCCAGAGCGCCTCGGCAGCCAGCGCCATGGCCGAGAGCTGCACCACCGGCTTGTCCATGCCGCTGCCGGCCACGGCCTGGATCACGAAGCCGAGCGCGAGATTGAGCACCACCAGCGGCAGGATCATGCGCGGGGCGTATGGCAGGGCATCCGGCCCGGCCCGGAAGGTGATCAGGGACCAGCCCGTCGACAGGAAAGCTTTCATGAATCACTCTGCGGCAAAGAAGGCGCTGCGATTCTCGCAAAGACCGGTGCCGGCGTCATCCGCCATCGCCGGATGAAAGCCGGCGCATCGCCGCACTTGCCCTGAGCGCCTGTTTTCTGGACAATTCGCCGTTTTCCTGCTCCGGGACGACCCTGACATGAGCGCACACGCCGCATCCTCCCAGCCGCTGGTCGGCATCATCATGGGCTCCCAGTCCGACTGGGCGACCATGGAGCACGCCGCCAACACGCTGCGCGACCTGGGCGTGGCCTTCGAGGCCGAGGTGGTTTCCGCCCACCGCACCCCGGACAAGCTCTTCAGCTACGCCGAGCAGGCCCGTGGCCGCGGCATCCGCGTCATCATCGCCGGCGCCGGCGGTGCCGCCCACCTGCCCGGCATGTGCGCCGCCAAGACCTCGCTGCCGGTACTCGGCGTGCCGGTGCAGTCGCACGCGCTCAACGGTCTCGACTCGCTGCTGTCCATCGTGCAGATGCCCGGCGGCGTGCCGGTCGGCACCCTGGCCATCGGCAAGGCCGGCGCCATCAACGCCGCCCTGCTGGCGACGCAGATCCTGGCGCTCAACGATCCCGCGCTGCACGAGGCCATCGAGGCCTTCCGCAGCCGCCAGACCGAGACCGTGCTGGCCAGCCCCGTTCCCGGCGTGATCGCAGGAGCCTGAACCGAATGAGCCTGCGCATCGGTGTACTCGGCGGCGGTCAGCTCGGCCGCATGATGGCCCTGGCCGGCTACCCGCTCGGCCTGTCGTTCTCCTTCTTCGACAAGGCGGCCGACTGCCCCTCCGCCGCCCTCGGCGAGCGCTTCGGCGACGCCGACTACAGCGACGAGAGCCTGCAGGCCTTCATCGATTCGGCCGATGTCTTCACCTACGAGTTCGAGAACATCCCGACCCGCTGGGTCGAGGCCATCGCGGCACGCAAGCCTGTCTACCCGGGCGTGAAGTCGCTGGCGGTGTCGCAGAACCGGCTGAACGAGAAGCGCCTGTTTGCCGAGCTGAACATCCCTTCCGCGCGCTACGCCGAAATCCGCAGCGAGGATGACCTGCGCCGGGCCGTGTCCGACCTCGGCCTGCCGCTGGTGGTCAAGACCGTGACCGAAGGCTACGACGGCAAGGGCCAGTTCCTGCTCCGCGACGCGGAACAGGCCGCCGCCTGCTGGGCCGCGCTGGGCGCCAGCGCACCGCTGATCGCGGAGGAGTTCATCCAGTTCAAGCGCGAGCTGTCGATCATCGCCGTGCGCGGACAGAGCGGGGAAACCAAGTTCTACCCGCTGGCCGAGAACCACCACAACCACGGCATCCTCAGCCACTCGATCGTGCCGGCGCCGCTGCTGGACGAGAACACCCAGCTCACCGCCGAGCGCTACATCTCGTCCATCCTGCACGAGCTGGGACACGTCGGCGTGCTCACGCTGGAGCTGTTCGAGACCCGCCACGGCCTGCTCGCCAACGAGACCGCGCCACGCGTGCACAACTCCGGGCACTGGAGCATCGAGGGCGCGCACTGCTCGCAGTTCGAGAACCACGTGCGCGCCGTCGCCGGCCTGCCGCTGGGCTCGACCCGCGCCGAGAAGCCCAGCGCGATGATCAACATCATCGGCCGCCACCCGGCCAGCGCCGATGTGCTGCGCGTGACCGACGCGCACCTGCACCTGTACGGCAAGACCGAGCGCGAAGGCCGCAAGCTCGGCCACATCACCGTCACCGCCGACTCCTACCCCGAGCTGGAGATGCGCATCAGCCGCCTGGCCGATGCCCTGCCCAACCCGATGGCACTGCACCTTTCGCGCTGAACCGCAGCATCCGCCGGCATTCATGCTGCACGGGCAACAATACGTTGCCCGTGGCGGCCTTTATCGGCAGCGCCTGCTCGCCTAGTCTCCCAGCATTCCCTATTGCCCCTTTCCGGCAGCGACCCCGCCCGCAATCCGTCCAGGAGCCATCATGACCACGACCTTCGACACCCCGCTCGGCAATGCCGCCCTCGACCAGCTGTTCCTGCAGGCCCGCACGCACAGCGCCTGGCTCGACAAGCCGGTGAGCGCCGGCACCCTGGAACAGCTCTTCAAGCTGGCCATCCAGGGCCCCACCGCCGTCAACTCGCTGCCCGCCCGCCTGGTCTTCGTGCAGTCGGCCGAAGCCAAGGCCCGCCTCAAGCCGCATCTGTCGGCCGGCAACGTGGACAAGACACTGGCGGCGCCGGTCACCGTGATCGTCGGCGCCGACCATGACTTCCCCGACCACCTCGCGCGCCTGTTCCCGCACACCGACGCCCGCCCGTGGTTCGCCGGCAACGATGCCCTGATCGCCGAATCGGCCTTCCGCAACAGCTCCCTGCAGGCGGCCTACGTGATCCTCGCCGCCCGCGCCCTCGGCCTCGATGCCGGCCCCATGTCCGGCTTCGACAACGCCGGCATCGATGCCGAGTTCTTCGCCGGCAGCA
>NZ_PTQZ01000210.1 GCF_002943415.1 Amnimonas aquatica
CCCCTGCCCGTTGCCAGCCAGCCGGTCTTCGACCGGGTGGCCGAGTGGATGTGCGCCATTCCCCATGCCGCCACCATCGGCATCCGCTTCATGCAGGGCGAGCGCGGCCGCGTCACCCTGCTGCTGCCGTACCAGGAAAAGCTGGTCGGCAACCGTCAGCGCGGGGTGCTGCACGGCGGGGTCATCACCTCGCTGGTCGACTCCAGCAGCGCGCTCAGCATCTTCTCGCTGCTGGAGGCGCCGGAGGCCATCGCCACGCTCGACCTGCGCATCGACTACCTGCGTCCGGCGACCCCCGGCATGCCGGTCTACTGCACCGCCGAGTGCTACCGGCTGACGCGCGAGATCGCCTTCACCCGCGCCACCGCCTATCAGGATGACGACAGCCAGCCGGTGGCCTACAGCGTTGGTACCTTCATGCGCGGCTCCAGCAGCGCCGCCATCGGCAAGGGCGACGCGGCGCGGCAGCAGGAGGTGGCGAAATGAGCGGGCCGGAGCGGCGCCTGCCGGAAAATTTCGCCGATGTCCTGGCGGAGTCCCCTTATGCCCAGCTGCTGGGCGTGCAGATGCAGGAAGGCGATGACGGCCTGCTGTTCGTGCTGCCCTACCAGGCGCACAACATCGGCAACGACGGACTGCCGGCGCTGCATGGCGGGGTCATCGGCGGTTTCCTGGAGACGGCGGCGCTGCTGCATCTGCTCTGGGTCCGCGAGTCGGTGGAGCTGCCGCGCACGGTGGACTTCTCGATCGACTACCTGCGCTCCGGCAAGGCCGAGACGCTGTACGCCCAGTGCAGCGTGACCAAGCAGGGCAAGCGCGTTGCCAACGTGCTGATGACCGCCTGGCAGGAAAGCCGCGACAAGCCGGTCGCCGTGGCGCGGGCGCATTTCCTGCTCAGCAACGGTTAGTGTCTGTCGGCCTGGAGAGAAGATGCGGGCCGGAAAAACGCCTTCGCTACAATTTCCGGCCCGCATCTTCTCTCCAGACCGACGGCCCCGCAGTGCCGGGATCTGATGCAGGCGGGTATTCCCGTCCGGGGCCCACGGCCTCCGGAAATTGTAGCGAAGGCGTTTTTCCGGAGGCCGTGGGCCCCGGACGGAGACAGGACGAACTCAATCCTGGCGCTGGCGGGTCTCCCCGGTCAGCAGCAAAGCGATCAGCGCCAGCACGGCCGCCCCGGCCAGGTAGTAGCCGACCGAGCCGATGCCGTGGTGGGTAGCCAGCCAGGTGGCGGCGTAGGGTGCCAGCGAGGCGCCGAAGATGCCGGCGAGGTTGAATGCCAGCGATGACCCCGTGTAGCGCACCGCGGTCGGGAACAGTTCCGACAGGATGGTGCCCAGCGGTCCGTAGCCCAGACCCATCAGGCCCAGGCCGATGCTCAGGAACAGCAGCGTGCTCGAGGCGTCGCCGACACTGAACAGCGATTCGAAGCTGAAGGCGAAGGCGATCATCAGCAGGTTGCTGACGACCAGCGTGGGGTAGCGGCCGAAGCGGTCGGCGAGCACGGCGGAAAGCGGGATGGTGGCGGCGAAGAACAGCACGCCGATCATCTGCAACTTGAGGAACTCCTCGCGACTGAAGCCCAGTGCCGAGGTGCCCCAACTCAGCGAGAACACGGTCATCAGGTAGAACACCACGAACACGGTGAGGGCGATCAGGGTGCCCAGCACCAGAACCCGGCTGTGTTCGCGGAACAGGGTCAGCATGGGCACTTCGACACGTTCGTTGCGTTCCAGGGTTTTCCGGAAGGATGGCGTTTCGGTGATGCGCAGGCGCACATAGAGGCCGACCAGCACCAGCAGGCTGCTGGCGATGAACGGAATGCGCCAGCCCCAGGCCATGAAGTCGGCTTCGCTGAGCCAGTGCGTCAGCGCCAGGAAGCAGCCGGTGGAGAGCAGGAAGCCCAGCGGCGCGCCCAGTTGCGGGAACATGCCGAACCAGGCGCGCTTGCCGGGCGGCGCGTTCTCGGTCGCCAGCAGCACGGCGCCGCCCCACTCCCCGCCCAGGCCGAAGCCCTGGCCGAAGCGGCAGATGGCCAGCAGCAGCGGTGCCAGCACGCCGATCTGGGCGTAGGTCGGCAGCAGGCCGATGATCACCGTCGACAGGCCCATGGTCAGCAGTGCCGCCACCAGCGTGGCCTTGCGGCCGATGCGGTCGCCGAAATGGCCGAACACCGCCGAGCCCAGCGGGCGCGCGAAAAAGGCGATGGCGAAGGTGGCCAGCGACTGCAGCGTGGCCGAGGTCGGGTCCGAGTCCGGGAAGAACAGCTGCGGGAACACCAGCACCGCCGCCGTGGCGTAGATGTAGAAGTCGAAGAACTCGATGGTGGTGCCGATCAGGCTGGCGAAGAGCACGCGGCTGGCCGGATTGGCCGGCGTGTCGGCGGTGGCTGCTGGATTCATGGGGAAGGACCGGGTGGATGCAGTAAGATCGCGGATTGTTCAGCCCGGATTCTTTCCTGTTCAGGAACGCATGGCAATGTCATCTTCCGCTGCGGCCTCGCTCAAGGCCGATCTTCTCCTGGTCCTGGTCACGCTGCTGGCGGCGGTGAGCTGGATATTCTCCAAGGAAGCGGTGCTGCTCATGCCGCCGCTGCTGTTCATGGCGCTGCGCTTCCTGCTCGCCGGGCTGCTGCTGGCACTGCTCGGATGGCGTCAGATCCGTGCCCTGAACGTGCGCCAGATCCGTCGCGCGACGCGGGTTGGCATGGTGTTCGGCTTCGGCATGAGCTGCTGGATCATGGGCCTGCATGCCGGCGGGCATCTTGGCGAAGGCGCGTTCCTGACCAACCTCGGCGTGGTGCTGGTGCCGCTGCTCGCCGCCCTGCTGTTCGGCGAGCGAGCGCCGCTGAGCACATGGCTGGCGCTGCCGGTGGCCGGCGCCGGCCTGGCGCTGCTGTTCCTGCAGCACGGCCTGCGGCCGGCGCCGGGCCAGCTGTTCTACGTGCTGGCGGCGGGCATCTTCGCGCTGTTCTACATCCTCAACACGCGCGCCGCCAACGAGCGACCGGGCGCGCCCGGCGGCCGCGGCGACAAGGTGCCGCCGCTGGCGCTCACCGCCATCGTGCTCA
>NZ_PTQZ01000211.1 GCF_002943415.1 Amnimonas aquatica
TCGCGGTCACGGCGATGGCGGACTGCCGCTGCCTGGTGCTGACCGGCGCGCCCATTCACGAGCCGGTCAACGGCCACGGGCCCTTCGTCATGAACAGCTACGACGAGATCCTGCAGGCCTACGAGGACGTGAAGCAGGGCCGGCTGGGCCGGGGCGGCGTGCCCGGCTGATCCGGCCGCGTGCTGGAGGCATTGCCCGCGCGGTGCTAGCATGCCGCGCCATGCGCCTCGCCGACCTTCACCAACGCCTTGCCGACCTCGGCGCACGCCCCGTGCACCGGGATGCGATCATCCGTGCTTGGTTGCAGGGCAGGGCGCTGGCCGATGCCGGCACCACGCGCCAGAAGGTCGCCGACGTGTTCCCGAAATCGCTGCGCGAGGGCCTGGCGCAACTGGCCGCCGACCTCGACGCGCTCGCCGTGGTGCGCTCCGAGCACCCGGGTGGCGATGGCTCGGCGCGCCTGCTGGTGGACATTCCCGGCGGGCAGATGATCGAAACCGTGCTGCTGCCCCGCGACGGCGTGTGTGTGTCGTCGCAGGTCGGTTGCGCGGTCGCCTGCCGTTTCTGCATGACCGGCCGCAGCGGCCTGCTGCGCCAGGTCTCCAGCCTGGAGATCGCGGCCCAGGTGGTGCAGGCGCGCCGCCGCCGGCCGGTGCGCAAGGTGGTGTTCATGGGCATGGGCGAGCCGGCACACAACCTCGACAACGTGCTCGAGGCCATCGAGCTGCTGGGCACGCACGGCGGCATCGGCCACAAGAACCTGGTGTTCTCCACCGTCGGCGATGCCCGCGTGTTCGAGCGCCTGCCGCAGCTGCGCGTGAAGCCGGGGCTGGCGCTGTCGCTGCACACCACCCGCGCCGATCTGCGCGAGCACCTGCTGCCGAAGGCGCCGAAGCTGTCGCCGGACGAGCTGATGGCGCTGGGTGAGGCCTACGCCCGCGAGGTCGGCTACCCGATCCAGGTGCAGTGGACGCTGCTCAGGGGCATCAACGACGGTGATGACGAGCTGGAGGCGATCCCGCGCCTGTTCGCCGGCAAGTACGCGGTGCTCAACCTGATTCCCTTCAATGCCATGGAGGGCGAGGGTCTGGCGGGCGACGACTACCGGCGCCCGGACGGCGAGCGCATTGTCGAGATGGTGCGCTACCTGAGCCGCCATGGCGTGCTGACCAAGGTGCGCAACAGCGCCGGGCAGGATGTCGACGGCGGCTGCGGCCAGCTCCGCGCCCGCGCCGAACGGCCGGAGCGGGCACGCCGGCTGGCGGTGGTCAATGTCGGCGGGGAGGGCGCGGGTTGCCGTGCAGCCGCGCCGGGGGACGCGGCACCCGGCTGACCCGGCCTGTCAGCACATCGGCCGATGAACCGGCCTTGATCTGACATTGACAAATGTCATAATTGGCGCTCTTCTCCAACAAGAGCGCCGGACGCCGTACCGGTGCCACCGCGCCGAGGGTGTCCGCCATGCGCCTGTTCCTGATTCCCGTCCTGGGTGTTTCCCTGCTTGCCGCCTGTGGTGGCGGCTCCGGTTCCGGCGGTGGCGGCAGCGGGCGGGAGAGTGCCGGCGCCGACTCGCCGGCCTGCACCCGCACTTCCTGGGTCGCCGGCACCACCGAATACTGCCAGGGCCGGCTGATCCATCGCGATTATGTCTATGACGACTACGGCGCCGATGCCGGCCTGATCTCGCTCGATCCGGCCGTGCTCAACGTGCTTACCCGCCTCGGCGCACGTGGCTCGCTATTGGCCACCACGCCCGGCCTGCTGTCGCCGACCGCCGGTGACAAGCGCTATCCGGCCGGGCTGGAGAACACCGCCGACCTGGTCAGCCTGACCCTGTACATCGATGGCGGCGAGCTGGTCGCCGACTTCGAGCTCAACACGATGTTCAACCCGGACGATGCCCTCGCCGCCATCGCCATCGACACCGACAACGACGCCGCCACCGGCGGTGGCGCCTGGTCGCCGCTGAAGATCGCCAGCCGGGGCTGGGAAGTGCTCAAGGTCTTCAGCCAGGGCGATGCCGAAAGCAACCGCATCATCGGCCGCCTGCCGCTGCCGGCGGGCGACACCTGGCGCGTGCAGGCCGCCGTGGCGCAGAAGAACGGCACGGTCATGAACGTGGCCTTCCGGGGTGTCGACGAGCGGGCCGAGGCCAACGGCCTGAGCAAGCAGTTCCTGCCTGGCGCCGGCAACTTCTGGGAGGATCGCCAGGCCGCCGTGCTCGCCAGCGGCGATATCTCGGTGTTCGGCGAAGTGGTGGCGGTGGCCGACCTGCGCCGTGGCGTGACGCGCGTGGCGCCTTCGCCGACCGGCTTCCACCAGCGTGTCTACACCTCGCAGTACACCCTCGGCGAGGGCGTGAAGCTGATGGGCGAGCCGGGCGTGCACGGCGACACCTTCATGCCCTGCGAGCAGTACTTCCACTACCTGGGCAAGTACCAGCCCTATGGCGTCTACATTCCGACGCGCACGGATGCCGGCACGCCGGGCGTGCAGCTGGTCATGCACGGCTGCGAGGCCAACCACGCCAGCCAGGTCAACCAGCCCGGCATGCAGGCGCAGTTCGGCGAAGGCCTCAACCGCATCCTGGTGTCGCCGCTGGGTCGGGGCCCGCACGGCTTCTATACCGGCATTTCCGAGCGCGACGTGCTGGATGTGCTGGATGATGTCGAGGCCACCTACGACACCGACCGCGAGCGCGTGTTCACCGGCGGCTACTCCATGGGCGGCTACGGCGCCATGCGCCTGGCGGCGCTGTACCCGGACCGTTTCGCCGGCCTGGTGAGCTGGGTCGGCTTCACCGGCGATCTCACCAACCTGCCGCTGCTGGGCAGCCTGCTGCCGGACATCCTGCTCGGCGTGGGGCAGGCGTTGCCGGGGCCGCTGCTGTCCGGCGGCTCGCGCTTCGGCGCTTCGGAGAACATCATCGAGTTCCTCGGCAACCTGCGCCATGTGCCGGGTGCCTATGTCTACGGCGCGATCGACGAACTGGTGCAGGTCACCACCTCGCTGGCGCTGATCGAGCAGCTGGAGCGCGCCGGCGTGCCCTATCTGTTCTCC
>NZ_PTQZ01000212.1 GCF_002943415.1 Amnimonas aquatica
CAGCACCAGCTCGGGCGCACCGGCGCCGGCCGGGCCGGTGCAGGCATAGGTATCGTGGTAGGGCAGCAGCGCGGACATCAGGACTCCAGGTAGCGGGGCGCCAGCTCGGCCAGCGCGTTCAGCAGGTCATCCACGGCCTGGGCCGTGTGCGTGGCGGTCACCGTCAGACGCAGGCGGGCGGTGCCGGACGGCACCGTCGGCGGGCGGATGGCTCCGGCCAGGAAACCGCGCTCGAGCAGATCCTGCGACAGCGACAGCGCGCGCTCGGCGCTGCCGAGCAGCACCGGCTGGATCGCCGTGGCGCTGTCCATGAGCGTCCAGCCCTGCGCCAGCAGGCCGGCGCGCAGCTGGGCGATGCGCAGGTTCAGCTGTTCGCGCCGCCAGTCGTCCGCGCGCACCCGGCGCAGCGCCTCGCGCGTGGCCGCCGCCAGCGCCGGCGGCAGCGCCGTGGTGTAGATGGCCGGGCGCGCGAGCTGCTGCAGGGCATCGATGAGCAGGCGCGGACCGGCGACGAAGGCGCCGTAGACACCGAAGGCCTTGCCCAGCGTGCCCATGCGCAGCGGCACCGCCGCCGCCGGCAGACCGAAATGGCTGACGCTGCCCCGGCCCTGCTCGCCGAGCACGCCGAAGGCATGGGCCTCGTCCAGCACCAGCAGCGCGCCGTGCGCGCGGCAGACCGCCGTCAGCGCCGGCAGCGGCGCCAGGTCGCCATCCATGCTGAACACGCCGTCGCTGACCACCAGGCGGCGCCGGGTGTCGGCCGGCAGGTCATGGAGGCGGCGCGCCAGATCGTCGCTGTCGCGGTGGGCGTAGCGCTGGTGACGGGCACCCGAGGCCAGGCCGCCATCGAGCAGCGAGGCGTGGTTGAGACGGTCCTGGAGAATGGCGTCGCCCTTGCCCGCCAGCCCCTGCAGCAGCCCGAGGTTGGCCAGGTAGCCGTTGCCGAACAGCAGCACGGCCTCCACGCCCAGCCAGTCCGCCAGCTCCTCGGCCAGCGCGGCGTGCTCGGCGTGATGCCCGCAGACCAGGCCGGCGGCACCGGCACCGACGCCGACGCGGACGACGGCATCGGCCAGGGCCTGGCGCAGCGCCGGATCGGCGGCCAGTCCGAGGTAGTCGTTGCTGCAGAGGTTGTGCAGCCAGCGGCCGTCGCGCAGCACGCGCGGCCCCTGTGCGGAGTCGAGGCTGCGCGCGCGCCGGGTCAGGCTGGCGGCCTCGCGCTCGGCCAGCACATCGCCCAGCCACTGCCGCCAGTCACCGGGCAGGCCATCATCAGGCATGCCGCCAGCGGGCAGCGTGGCGGCCGCCGGCATCAGTTGACGGCCCGGCTCGCCGGCGCGGCGGCCATGGCGTCATGCCAGAGCGACGCGGACGCCGGCGCCGCCGGGCGCGGGTCGAAGAAGCCAACGGCGGTGGCGACGCGCGCCTCCGCCGGCAGCGCGGCGCGGGCGGTCGCGGCATCACCGGCCAGATCGTCATGGGCCGGCGCAGCGGCATGCGGAATGGCGTCCTCGACCTTGGGCGTCAGGCCCAGGCGCCGGAACAGCTTGCGGTCGGCCTCGGCCTCGGGGTTCGCCGTGGTCAGCAGCTTCTCGCCATAGAAAATGGAGTTGGCGCCGGCCATGAAGCACAGCGCCTGCAACGACTCCGGCATCTGCTCGCGACCGGCGGACAGGCGCACCATGCTCTTCGGCATGACGATGCGCGCCACCGCGATGGTGCGCACGAATTCGAACGGGTCCAGGTCCTCGACATCGCCCAGCGGCGTGCCGGGAATCTTCACCAGCTGGTTGATCGGCACCGAATCCGGATGCACCGGCAGCGTGGCAAGCTGGGTGAGCAGGCCGACGCGATCCTCGCGCGACTCGCCGAGACCGACGATGCCGCCGGCGCAGACCTTCATGCCGGCATCGCGCACGCGGGTCAGCGTATCCAGGCGATCCTGGTAGGTGCGCGTGGTGATGATCTGGTTGTAGTGCTCGGGGCTGGTGTCGAGGTTGTGGTTGTAATAGTCGAGGCCGGCCTCGGCCAGACGCCCGGCCTGGTCATCGTCGAGCATGCCCAGCGTCATGCAGGTCTCCAGCCCCAGCGACTTCACGCGCCGGACCATCTCCAGCACATAGGGCATGTCCTTCTCGCGCGGACTGCGCCAGGCGGCGCCCATGCAGAAGCGGGAAGCGCCCTTGTCCCTGGCGTTCTGCGCTTCCTGGACTACCTTTTCGATGGCCAGCAGCTTTTCCTTGTCCAGACCGGTGTCGTAGCGGCCCGACTGCGAGCAGTACTTGCAGTCCTCGGGACAGGCACCGGTCTTGATCGACAGCAGCGTGCTGACCTGGACGGCATTGGCGTCGAAATGCCGGCGATGCACCACCTGGGCCTGGAACAGCAGGTCATTGAACGGCAGGTCGAACAGCGCACGCACTTCGGCGCGGGTCCAGTCGCTGCGGACCGGCTGGTCATCTTTCGGGAGGGAGACGGACATGGAGCTGCTCCGTGGTATCGGGATCGGGGGAATGCGATGGTGGCGGGCGGCCGTGGCAGGCAGCAGGCGGGCCGGCGCCGTCATGGCCCCGATTCTGGCCGGGCTCGCCGACAATCGTCAACTTCAGGCACTCGCCAAGGTTGACAATATATCGGCCGGATGCTGCCTGCTCTGCGGCGCCCGTGCCCGCCGCCACTGCCTGTGTCCCGACTGCCTCGCCGATCTGCCCTGGCTTCCGCCGGCCTGCGCCGGCTGCGCGCTGCCGCTGGCGACCGGCCTCGACACCGCGTGCGAGGAGAGCGGAGACAGCGAAGGCGCCGAACGCTGCCCGGACTGCCGGCTGACGCCACCGCCCTGGTCGCGCGCCTTCGCGCTATTCCGCTACGAGTTCCCGGTCGACCGGCTGATCGCCGCACTCAAGTACCACGGCCGCCTGCCGCTGGCCACCAGCTTCGGGCACCTGCTGGCCGACCGCCTGCCTCCGGGCATCCGGCCCGATGTGGTGCTGCCGGTGCCGGTGCATCCTCGCCGCCTGCGCCGCCGCGGCTGCAACCAGGCCGCGCTGCTGGC
>NZ_PTQZ01000213.1 GCF_002943415.1 Amnimonas aquatica
GATGCCGAGACGGATCTTGGCACTGACCGGCACCGTCGCCGGCACGGCCTGACGCACCGCGGAAACAATGCCGTGGATGAGCTCGGCCTCCTGCAGCAGAGCGGCACCGCCACGATGTCGATTCACCGTTTTCGCCGGACAGCCGAAATTGAGATCGATGGCGGGCGCGCCGAGCGCGGCCGCCTGCGCCGCGTTCTCCGCCATGCAGACGGGATCGCTGCCAAGCAGCTGCAGATGCACGGGCGTGCCGCTGACCGTGCGCCAGCCATGCTCCATTTCCGGACAGTGATGCTTCAGGCTGCTGCGCGGATGCAGCTGGTCCGTGATGCGCAGGAACTCGCTGACACACCAGTCGTAGGGGCTGATTCGGGTGAGAACGTGGCGCATGTGGACATCGGTGAGTCCTTCCATGGGCGCCAGTACGAAGGCTGTCATGCGTGCGGGAACAGGATTTAGATGACCACCCTCATGTTCCACGTGGAACATGAGGGTGGTTCTATCGACTCAGATGTCGAGATTGGCGACCAGCAGGGCGTTGTTCTCGATGAACTCCCGACGGGGTTCAACGGCATCGCCCATGAGCGTGGTGAACATCAGGTCGGCACCGATGGCATCCTCGACGCTGACCCGCAGCATGCGGCGCGTTTCCGGATCCATGGTGGTTTCCCAGAGCTGCTCCGGATTCATTTCACCCAGGCCCTTGTAGCGCTGGATGTTCAGGCCTCGACGAGACTCCTGCATCAGCCACTGATAGGCCTGTTTGAAATTGTCGACCCTGGATTCGCGCTCGCCGCGACGCACCACCGCGCCACGCTCGATCAGACCGTCCAGCGCACGCGCCAGCGCGTCAACCTGACGGTATTCGCCGGACGCGAAGAAGTCGTGACCCAGGCGATAGGTGTAGGGCACGCCGTGCGACATCAGCTCGATCTGCACCAGATTGCGCGCGTTCTCCGGGTCTTCCACCACCTGCACCAGGAAGCGCTGGCTGGGATCCGCAGCCTGCTCCAGCGCCTGCTGCAGCGTCTCTCCCCATGCCGACACCTGGCCACGATCAACCAGCGCATCCACGGCCAGCGTGGGCTGAGTCAGCAGCTGCTCGAGCAGGATCGGCGGATAACGACGGCTGAATCTCTCCTGCAAGGCGAGGAAATCGCGGTACTGGTTGATCAGACCTTCCAGCGCGAGGCCGGAGACCGACGGCGCTTCAGGATTCACCCGAAGCTCGGCGCCATCCAGCGCCACCGAGGTCAGGAAGACCTCCATGGCATCATCATCCTTCAGGTACTGCTCCTGCTTGCCCTTCTTCACCTTGTACAGCGGCGGCTGCGCGATGTAGATGTAGCCACGGTCGATCAGCTCCGGCATCTGGCGGAAGAAGAACGTCAGCAGCAGCGTGCGGATGTGCGAACCGTCGACGTCGGCGTCGGTCATGATGATGATCTTGTGGTAGCGCAGCTTGTCCGGGTTGTACTCGTCACGACCGATGCCGCAGCCCAGCGCGGTGATCAGCGTGCCGACCTCCGCGGAGGAGAGCATCTTGTCGAAGCGCGCCTTCTCCACGTTGAGGATCTTGCCCTTGAGCGGCAGGATGGCCTGCATCTTGCGATTGCGCCCCTGCTTGGCCGAACCGCCTGCGGAGTCACCCTCCACCAGGTAGAGCTCCGACAGCGCCGGATCCTTCTCCTGGCAGTCGGCCAGCTTGCCGGGCAGGCCGGCGATGTCCAGCGCACCCTTGCGGCGGGTCATTTCACGCGCCTTGCGCGCTGCCTCGCGGGCACGCGCGGCGTCGAGGATCTTGCCGACGATGGTCTTGCCGGCGGCCGGATTCTCCAGCAGGTATTCCTCGAACTTCTCGCTCATGATGGTGGCGACCACATTGGTCACCTCGGAAGACACCAGCTTGTCCTTGGTCTGACTGGAGAACTTCGGATCCGGCACCTTGACCGACACGATCGCGGTCAGGCCTTCACGCATGTCCTCGCCGCTGGTGGCGATCTTCTCTTTCTTGAGCAGACCTTCCTTTTCCATGTAGTTGTTAAGCGTGCGGGTGAGGGCAGTGCGGAAGCCCTGCAGATGCGTGCCGCCATCGCGCTGCGGAATGTTGTTGGTGAAGCAGTAGACGCCTTCCTGGTAGCTGTCGTTCCACTGCAGGGCCACTTCCACGCCGATGCCGTGCGGATTCTCGGTCTGCGGCACGATGAAGTGGAACACGCTGCTTAGCGGCGTCTTGTTCACGTTCAGGTAGCTGACGAACGCCGCCAGGCCGCCTTCGTACTCGAACACTTCCTCCTGGCCGCTGCGCTCGTCCTGCAGCACGATGCGCACGCCGGAATTCAGGAACGACAGCTCGCGCAGGCGCTTGGCCAGGATGTCGTAGTGGAAGTCGTTGTTCTCGACAAAGATCTCGGTGTCGGGCAGGAACGTCACTTCCGTGCCGCGCTTGTCGGTGCTGCCGGTCACCTTCATGGGCGAGGTCGGCACGCCGTCGACATCGATGATTTCGCGGCTGAGCACGGCGCCCTTGCTGAACTCCAGCACATGCACCTTGCCATCACGGCGCACGGTCAGACGCAGGAATTTGCTGAGTGCGTTGACGCAGCTGACACCGACGCCATGCAGACCGCCAGAGACCTTGTAGCTGTTCTGGTTGAACTTGCCACCGGCGTGCAGGCCGGTGAGAGCGATCTCGGCTGCGCTGCGCTTGGGCTCGTGCTTGTCATCCATCTTCACGCCGGGCGGAATGCCGCGACCGTTGTCGGAGACACTGATGGAGTTGTCAGGATGAATCGTGACCCGGATATCGTCGCAATGCCCGGCCAGCGCCTCGTCGATGGAGTTGTCCACGACTTCGAACACCAGATGGTGCAGGCCGGTACCATCGGACGTGTCGCCGATGTACATGCCCGGACGCTTTCGTACGGCTTCCAGCCCTTCGAGCTGCTGAATGCTGGATGCATCGTATGCTTCAGACATCTTTTTCTTCTCCTGGTCCTGTCAGTCCGACGAGGGCCTGATACAGCCATGTTCCACGTGAAACAA
>NZ_PTQZ01000214.1 GCF_002943415.1 Amnimonas aquatica
AACGAGATGCTCAACCTGCTGTTCGACAAGTGGCAGCTGGGGCCGCTGCGCCTGGTCAACCTGGCCGCGCTGGTGGTGCTGGCCATGCACTACGGTCCCGCGCTGGCCCGGCGCCTGCCGCGCATGCACTGGCTGGAAACGCTGGGCGCGGCTTCGCTGACGGTGTTCTGCGCGCACCTGGTGCTGGTGCTGGTCTTGCTGGGCTTGCTCGGCGCCGATTACGAGCGCGCCTGGAGCGCCGATCTGCTGCTGCTGTCGGCCTGCCTGCTGGTGCTCTACGGGGTGGCGCGCGCCCGGCTCTGGATCAAGCGCGACGGCGCGTTGCTGTCCGGCCTGCTGATGCCGCGCTCGCTGTCATCGTGAGCAGGTTGCCGGCGGCTTGAGCGGATGACCGCCGTGCTGCCGGAAATTGCAGCGTTCGCGCCAGCCTCGCCTTGACACTGCCGGTGGCGGATTCCTACCATCCGCGCCGCAGTCACGGCCTCTGGCACGGGCTGCCGGCAGTCTGGGGCTATAGCTCAGCTGGGAGAGCGCTACAATGGCATTGTAGAGGTCAGCGGTTCGATCCCGCTTAGCTCCACCAGATTGTCCCCATCGTCTAGAGGCCTAGGACATCGCCCTTTCACGGCGGTAACCGGGGTTCGAATCCCCGTGGGGACGCCAAATGCAGTACCAAAGACCCGCCACCATTGGCGGGTCTTTTGCTTTCCGGGCATCCGATATCATCACGCTGTCAGGGCATTGATGGAGCGGGCGGCATGTCAGCCAGCACGGCGGTGAAACAGGGGATGGCCATCCGGCGCGGCGTGACCGCCGCCATGCTGCTGGCGCAGGCCGCGGCGGCCGGCGCGGCGGACATGAAGACGGCGCTGTCCGCCTGTCGTGCCGAGCCGGCGGAGGAGGCGAGGCTGGCCTGCTATGACGCCATCGTCATCGCCGACGCCGCGACCGCCGCGCCGCTGGCCAGCTGGCACGGCCGCAACGGCACCGACAGCTTCGCCTTCACGGCCTCCGCCGGCGACCGGCTGGTGATCAGCCATGATGACGTGGTGCTGGTCGGTGCGCTCAAGGATGCCGCCGGGCATCTGCTGGAGAACCTGCACCAGGCCGGGCGCGGCAGCTTCACGGTGCCGTTCCGGGCCGCCGGCGACTACCAGCTCTCGCTGTCGGCGACCGGCAGCTGGACGGCAAGGCTGGAAGGCGGGCACTGACCGCGCCGCCCGCCGGCGCCGATCCGATGGACGGCGCAGCGAAAACCGCGGCTGCCCTGTCGTAACGGAAGACCCTCCTGGGCGACAATGCCGGCATTGCCGACGCACGTTTGCGTGCCGTCGGCCCGGCGCCTGCGCGCCGGCATGCCCGCACGCCAGGAGCCCGTCATGACCCATGCCCCCCAAGCCGCCGGCTACAGCATCGAGGAAGAGATCGCCAATGCGGTCAGCCACGGCCTGGCCATGGCCGCGGCCATCGTCGCCACCACGCTGATGCTGGTGAAGGGGCTGCCGGTGCTCGATGTCCCCCAGCTCATCGGCGTCGCCGTCTACGGCGCCAGCCTGGTGCTGCTGTTCCTGTGCTCCACGCTCTACCACAGCATCACCCACCTGCCGAGCAAGGCGGTGCTCAAGCGCCTGGACCACTGCGCGATCTACCTGCTGATCGCCGGCACCTACACGCCGTTCCTCATGGTCACCCTGGCCGGCACCACCACCGCGCAGGTGCTGCTGTGGGCGATCTGGGGCATCGCGCTGGCCGGCGTGCTGTTCAAGATCTGGTTCATCCACCGTTTCAGGCGCATGTCGCTGGTCGCCTACCTGCTCATGGGCTGGCTGTCCATGGTGATGATCGCGGACCTCTGGCAGGCGCTGGCCCGGCCCGGTTTCTGGCTGCTGCTCGCCGGCGGCCTCTGCTTCACGCTCGGCGCCGGCTTCTACGCCGCCAAGCAGTACCGCTACACCCACGCCATCTGGCATGCCTTCGTGGTCGCCGGCGCCGCCTGCCACTGCGTGGCGATCGGCGTCTACGTGATTCCCGGAGCGGCCTGAGCAGGGCGGCGCCGCGCTTGTCCGCCGGAGGCATCGACAGGCGCGCGCACGGCGGTCATGCTTCCGCCACGTCGCCATCCGCGGAGCACGGCCATGACCGAGACCCTGACCACCCTGGTGCTGATCGCCGTCGGCCTGCTGCACCTGCTGCCGGTGGCCGGCGTGTTCGGCGCGCGTCAGCTCGACCGCCTCTACGGCGTGTCCACCGCCAGCCCCAGCATGCAGCTGCTGCTGCGCCACCGTGCCGCCCTGTTCGGTATCGTCGGCGGTTTGCTGCTGCTGGCCGCCGCCGATCACGCGCTGCGTCCGGTCGCCTTCGCCGTCGGCGGCTTCAGCCTGGCCAGCTACCTGCTGCTGGCGGCGCTGACACCGGGATACAACGCGCACCTGGGGCGCGTCGTGGTCATCGACCAGGTCGCGCTGGGCGCGCTGTTCGGTGTCTGGCTGCTGGGCCGTTTCTGATTTCCGCGGCCGGCCCGGGCCGGCCTTCGTCATGCCGAGGTACCGATGTTCACCGCTGTCGTCACTCCCCGTTTCTACGAGACCGATGCCTTCGGTCACATCAACAACACCGTGATCACCGGCTGGTTCGAGACCGCCCGCGAGCCGATCTTCCGCATATTCTCGCCGCAGATGGATGCCCGTGGCATGAACCTGATCCTGGCCCGGGTCGAGGTCGACTACGTGGCGCAGACCCATTACGGTCACGAGGTCGAACTGCGCACCGGCATCGAGCGCATCGGCAATGCCTCGTTCACGGTCTGGCACGAGGCCTGGCAGGGCGGGGTGCTGTGCGCGCGCGGCAAGGCGGTGCAGGTCTATTTCGACTGGGAGACGCAGAAGTCCGGGCCGCTGCCCGAGCGTTTCCGCACCGCACTGGCCGGGCACCTGCGCGACTGAGGCCGGGCGGCGCTGCCGGGACGCCTTTGCGGTTGTGCTACTTCGGAAGCAATGACAGCGTGACGGACAGCTGCTAGTCTCATGGGCAG
>NZ_PTQZ01000215.1 GCF_002943415.1 Amnimonas aquatica
ATGGGGCTGCTGCTGGGCGTGCTGGTGACGCTGTCGTCGGTCGGCGCCGGCGTGTTCGGCGTCATGGTGCTGGTGACCCTGTTCCCGGCGCTGTCGATGATCCGCGTGATCGGCACCGACGTCACCCACGCCGTGCTGCTGACGCTGGTCGCCGGCCTCGGCCACCTGAGCATGGGCAACGTCGACTGGAACCTGCTCGGCCTGCTGCTGATCGGCTCGCTGCCGATGATCGTGCTGGGCACGACCTGGAGCTCGCGCATGCGCGAGGACATCATTCGCCCGATGCTCGGCTTCACCCTTCTGCTACTTAGTGCGCGGTTCATATTCATGTGATTTATGGGGTAATATCCTGCGCTTGCGTGGAGAGCCCCAATGAGCCTTGCTGACAACCAGATCGACGACCAGAACATCCGCTCCATCGATGTTCTCATCACCCCGGCGGAACTGAAGCGCGAGCTTCCGCTGAGCGAGTCGGCCTACGACACCGTGCTGTCCGGCCGCCGCGTCATCCGCGACATTCTCGATGGCAAGGACCACCGCCTGTTCCTGGTGGTGGGCCCCTGCTCCATCCACGACCTCAAGGCTGCGCACGAGTATGCCCAGCGCCTGAAGGTCCTGGCCGCCGAAGTCAGCGACACGCTGTACCTGGTCATGCGCGTGTATTTCGAGAAGCCGCGCACCACCGTGGGCTGGAAGGGCCTGATCAACGACCCGTACATGGATGACTCGTTCCGCATCCAGGACGGTCTGCGCATCGGCCGCAAGCTGCTGCTCGAACTCAACGAGCTCGGCCTGCCCTGCGCCACCGAAGCGCTCGACCCCATGTCGCCGCAGTTCCTGCACGACCTGATCGCCTGGTCGGCGATCGGCGCGCGCACCACGGAATCGCAGACGCACCGCGAAATGTCGTCGGGCCTGTCGTCGCCGGTGGGCTTCAAGAACGGCACCGACGGCGGCCTCAAGGTGGCCACCAACGCCCTGCTCTCGGTGCAGAACCCGCACAGCTTCCTCGGCATCGACGCCGACGGCAAGGTCGCGGTCATCAACACCACCGGCAACCGCTACGGCCATGTCGTGCTGCGCGGCGGCGACGGCAAGCCCAACTACGACTCGGTGTCGGTGGCGCTGGCCGAGCGCGAGCTGGAAAAGGCCAAGGCCCCGCTCAACCTCATGATCGACGCCTCGCACGCCAACTCCAACAAGGACCCGGGCCTGCAGCCGCTGGTCATGGACAACGTCGCCAACCAGATCCTGGAAGGCAACAAGTCCATCATCGGCATGATGATCGAGTCGCACCTGAAGTTCGGCCGCCAGGACATCCCCAAGGACCTGTCGCAGCTCGAATACGGCAAGTCGGTCACCGACGGCTGCATCGACTGGGACACGACCGAAAAGGCCATCCTGTCCATGCGCGACAAGCTCAAGGACGTGCTGCCGACGCGGCGCAGCTGATGCCGTGCACGGATCTGGAAAAGCCCCGCTGATGCGGGGCTTTTTCATGGCGAGTTCGAGCGACCGGCAGCCCCGTCGTCACTCATCGGTCTGACATCGTTCATTTGCAAAACTGCTGCTAGCATGGCGCGTCGCCATCCGGCCCGCACCGACAGGGAGTCCGCCCCATGCCCGCATTCCGCCAACTCGCCCTCGCGCTCGCCCTGCTCGGCGGCGCCCACGCCCACGCCGCCATTGACCAGTACGTCCCGGTCGCCGAGCGCGGGGTGATCGCCAACCAGTACATCGTGCAGCTGGATCTCGCGCTGCTGCGCCAGCTCAACGGTGCGCTGCCGGTCGGCGAGCTGGTGAACGGACTGCTGGCACGCGTGCCCGGCGCCGAGCTGCTGCATGTCTACAGCCGCGCCCTGCCCGGCCTAAGCCTGCGCATGACGCCGGCGCAGGCGCGGCTGCTGTCGCTGCTGCCCGGCATCGTGCGCATGGAGCAGGACAGCTGGGTGCAGGTGGCCGGGCGCACCACGGTGAACGCAGCCAGCTACTACGGCCTCGACCGCATCGACCAGCCCTCCGGTCTCAACGGCCTGTACAGCTACCCGTCGCTGGCCGGCCAGGGCGTGCATGTCTACGTGCTGGACACCGGCCTGCGCGCCAGCCACACCGAATTCACCGGCCGCGTCGGCAGCGGCCGCAACTTCGCGCCCAACAGCGGCGGCCTGCTCGGGCTGGGCGCCAGCACCAACGCCGCCGACACCAGCGACTGCAACGGCCATGGCACCCATGTCGCCGGCACCATCGCCGGCCGGCTGTCCGGGGTGGCGCGCCAGGCCATCGTGCATCCGGTACGCGTGATGAACTGCAACGGCTCGGGCAGCACCTCCAACCTGATCGCCGGCATCGACTGGCTGATCGCCAACGCCCAGCGTCCGGCGGTGGCGAACCTGTCGCTGGGGGGCTCGGCATCTACCGCGCTCGACAACGCCGTGCGCAACGCCGTCGGCCAGGGCATCACCATGGTGGTGGCCGCCGGCAACAACAACGCCAATGCCTGCAACGAATCGCCCGCGCGTGTTTCCGAGGCGCTGGTGGTCGGCGCCACCGGCAGCAGCGACCGCCGCTCCAGCTACTCGAACTACGGCACCTGCCTGGATATCTTCGCGCCCGGCGACAACATCCTCTCCGCCGCTCACAGCAGCGACACCGGCACCGCCACCCTGAGCGGCACCTCCATGGCGGCGCCGCACGTCGCCGGCGCGGCGGCGCTCTACCTCGCTTCGCGCCCGCAGGCCGCTCCGGCCACAGTGGCCGCCGGCCTGATCAGCCTCGCCGGTGTCGACCTGGTCAGCGACCCGCGCGGCAGCAGCAACCGCCTGCTCAACGTCGGCGCCCTGGAAGACACCGGTGATGTCATCCAGCCGCCGGTGGTCACACCGCCGGTGACGCCGCCCGTGACACCCGAGCCGACCGTGCCCTGCACCGGCTGCACCGCCTACAGCGTCAGCTTCAGCAACCAGGCCCGCACGGTCTACGCCCCGGGCAGCACCGGCTTCAGTTTCGCCGGCGGCACCCTGCGCGGCTATG
>NZ_PTQZ01000216.1 GCF_002943415.1 Amnimonas aquatica
GAGCTTCTCGATGTCGAAGGCGACCTGTTCGGACTGTTCTTCTTCATCCGGACTCTTCAGCTTCTCCAGCAGACGGTCCCAGCTGGTGCGGCCGTCGGCGTACTGCACGAAGCGCACCGCGGCGCCATCGACCAGCACGGCGTCGATGCTGGCACGGCCGGAGAGCAGGGGCAGCAGCTCCACCGACACCGCCGCCTGCTTCACTTCCGCCAGCGTTTCCTTGAGCACGGGATCGGTCAGCGACGTCTCGCCCAGCCGGATGCCGATGCTCGGCCAGAGCTGCCAGGCCAGATCACCCTTCAGCGCCAGATCCATGTCGGTCTTCTGCTTCACGACATCGGCCAGTTCCTGCTTGTAGTCGTTCGGGTCGAGCACGAACACGACATAGGCCAGCACGGCCGACACGGACAGCACGACGACACCCAGACCGGCGCCCAGCCAGAGCAGGACACGCTTCATGATCACCTCGGCGGAAAGACTTTGCCGGCCACTCTACCTTGGCGCCCGCGCGGCTTCCACCCTGCCGCCGGAGGAGAAACTCCACAGGAAAGGAGGGGAAATAGCGTTTGACACCGGCAACCCCACGGCCGAGACTTGCAAATCGTTCTCATCCATAGTGTCCGGACTGCTGTGCGACTCTCCGATCTGCCCCGTTACGCCACCGCCATCATCCAGCGCGTCGAACCCACGCAGGATGTCGACCCCATCGCCCGCCGCCTGGCCGACCTCGGTTTCGTGCCCGGCGAGACCGTGCGCCTGACCGCCACCGGCCCCATCGGCGCCGATCCGCTGCTGGTGCAGGTCGGCTTCACCCGCTTCGCGCTGCGGCGCAGCGAGGCCGCGCGCGTGATCGTGGAGGTGTCGGCATGAGCGGCATCCGCCAGATCGCCCTGGTCGGCAACCCGAACTGCGGCAAGACCTCGCTGTTCAACCAGCTCACCGGCGCCCGCCAGAAGGTGGCGAACTACGCCGGCGTGACCGTGGAGCGCAAGGAGGGCCGGCTGGCGCTGCCGTCCGGCCGCACGCTGCGCATCCTCGACCTGCCCGGCGCCTACAGCCTCGACGCCGCCAGCCCCGACGAGGCGGTGACGCGCGCGGTCTGCCTCGGCGAGCTGCCCGGCGAGCAGGCACCGGACCTGATCGTGTGCGTGGCCGACGCCACCAACCTGCGCCTGCACCTGCGCTTCGTGCTGGAAGTGAAGCGCCTCGGCCGGCCCATGGTGCTGGCGCTAAACATGATGGACTCGGCGCGTCGCCGCGATATCCGCATCGATGTCGCCGAGCTGTCGGCACGCCTCGGCATGCCGGTGATCGAAACCGTGGCCGTGCGCCGCGATGGCGTCGCCGACCTGCTGGCGCAGCTCGACAAGCCGCTGCTGGCGCCGGTGCCCGATGCCAGCGAGGCCGGCGCCGACCTGCACGCCGAGGTGAACGCGCTGCTGGCCGCCACCGTGGTCATGCCCACGCTGACCGACTCGCGCGACGATGCCATCGACCGCGTGCTGCTCAACCCGGTGTTCGGCCTCGGCCTGCTGGCCGTGCTCATGTTCCTGATCTTCCAGGCCGTTTTCGCCTGGGCCGACCCGTTCATCGGCATGATCGAGGACGGCATCGCGGCGCTCGGCGAGTTCAGCACCCAGGCCCTGCCCGAGGGCGTGCTGCACAGCCTGCTCAACGACGGCATCTTCGCCGGTGTCGGCGGCGTGCTGGTGTTCCTGCCGCAGATCCTGATCCTGTTCTTCTTCATCCTCGTGCTCGAGGAGTCCGGCTACCTGCCGCGCGCGGCCTTCCTGCTCGACCGCCTGATGTTCAAGGCCGGCCTCAGCGGCCGCGCCTTCATTCCGCTGCTGTCGAGCTTCGCCTGCGCGGTGCCGGGCATCATGGCCACGCGCAGCATCGCCGATCCGCGCGACCGCCTGGTGACCATCATGGTGGCGCCGCTGATGACCTGCTCGGCGCGCCTGCCGGTCTATACCCTGCTGATCGCCGCCTTCATTCCCTCGCAGTCGGTCTGGGGCCTGTTCAACCTGCAGGGCATCGTGCTGTTCGCGCTCTACTTCGGCGGCATCGCCAGCGCGCTGCTGGTGGCCTGGGCGGCCAAGCTGTTCCAGCGCGACCGCAGCGACCACGCGCTGCTCATGGAGCTGCCCAGCTACCGCCTGCCGGACTGGAAGAGCATCGCCATCGGCCTGTACGAGCGCGGCATGATCTTCATCAAGCGCGTCGGCGGCATCATCCTCGCCACCACGGTGCTGATCTGGTTCCTGGCCACCTTCCCGGGGCCGCCGGAGAACGCCACCATGCCGGACATCGACTACAGCTTCGCCGGCCAGATCGGCCACTTCATGGCACCGCTGTTCGCGCCCATCGGCTTCACCTGGGAGATCTGCGTCGCACTGATCCCGGGCATGGCCGCGCGCGAAGTGGCAGTGTCAGCGCTGGGCACGGTGTACGCGTTGTCCGGCAATGAGGACATGGTAGCGAGCCAGCTCGGCGACCTGATCGCGCAGCAGTGGTCGCTGGCCACGGCGCTGTCGCTGCTGGTGTGGTTCATCTACGCGCCGCAGTGCCTGTCGACGCTGGCCACGGTGCGCCGCGAGACCGGCTCCTGGCGCATGGTCGGACTGATGACTTTCTACCTGTTCGGCATGGCCTACCTGGCCGCCTTCGCCACCTACCAGATCACGGTCGCGCTGACATGAGCATGAACGAGCTGCTGCAATGGGGACTGGTCAGCCTGGTGCTGGCCTGGAGCCTGCTGCAGCTCGTGCGCAAGCTGCTGCCGGGCACCTCGCGCGCCTGGCAGGGCCTGCTCGCCGATACCGCGACCCGTCGCGGCTGGGCCCGCTTCGGCCGCTGGCTGCAACCGGCCGGTGGCGGCGCGGGCTGCGACAGCGGTTGCGGCAGCGGCTGCGACAGCTGCGGTGACAGCGGCTCGCCCTCTGACGCCCCTGCGACACCGGTGCAGTGGCGCCCGGCCGCGCGTCCGGAAAAAACCGGACGCTGAAGCCTGCTCAGGCCGCC
>NZ_PTQZ01000217.1 GCF_002943415.1 Amnimonas aquatica
CGCAGCAAACGGCGCGCAACAAGACAGGGAAATCCGCCGCCATGAGTCACAGCCTCCGCGACATCCTCCGTCCCCGCCAGCAGGTCAGTCCGCAGGCCTATGCCATCGACTGGGCCATGTCCCTGTCGGTGCGTCCGCTGGCGCACCTGACCGTGCGCTCGTCATCGGGCCTGCTCACGCTGCGCCGGCTGTTCGGCGCCACCGCGCCGCTGCTGGCGCGCGTGCCTTCGCGGGTGCAGGTGCTGCCGGTGCGCACGCCGCAGGTGCGCGGCGAGTGGGTGCGGGTGCCGTCGGCGGCCGGATCACGCCAGGTCGTGCTCTACCTGCATGGCGGCGGCTATTTCTTCGGTTCCGCGGCCATGCACCGCCAGGTCACCTGGCGGATGTCGCGTCAGCTGCGCCGGCCGGTGCTGGCCATCGACTACCGCCTGGCGCCGCGCCACACCTTCGAGGACTGGCGCGATGACGCCGTGCAGGCCTACCAGTACCTGCTGGCGCGTGGCTACGAAGGCAAGGACATCGTGATCAGCGGCGACTCCGCCGGTGGGCATCTGACCCTGGTGCTGCTGCAGACCCTGCGCGACCGCGGCCTGCCCATGCCGTCCTGCGGGGTGTGCATCTCGCCCTGGACCGACCTCAGCGGCGACTCGCCGTCGATCCACGGCAACGCCCGCCGTGATCCCTTCATCCCGCCGTCGGCGCTGCAGTTCATCTCGCGCTTCCTGACCCGCGACCGCAGTCCCTACGATGCCCTGGTGTCGCCGCTGCATGGCAGCTTCACCGGCCTGCCGCCGCTCTACGTGCTGGTCGGCAGCACCGAGGTGCTGCGCGACGATGCCCGCCGCATGGCGGCCAAGGCGCGCGCGGCCGGCGTGCGCGTGCATTACGAGGAATGGCACCGCATGCCGCACGTGTTCCCCCTCATGGCGGCGGTGCTGCCGGAAGGACGCAGCGCGTTCCGGCACATCGCGCGCTTCGTGGCGGAGATCGAGTCGCCGGTGCTGCCGCTGGCGGCGTGAGCGTGTCCGCGCCGCGTGACGCGCGTGTCCGGCGCGGGTAGCATCGCGCCTCATGACTTCCTCTCATGACATGTCCCCGCACGGGGCCGCCGGCCAGGGGCCGACCCGGGCCGAGCAGAAGCGTGTGCGCGAGCTGCACGCCAAGAAAGGCCGCCGTGAGCAGGGTTCCTTCCTGGTCGAGGGCGGCAAGAGCGTTGCCGAGCTGCTCGCCGCCGACTGGCCGGTGCGCGTGGTCTACGCCACCCCGGGGCACCTGGCATCCGTCGCCGGCGCCGAGCTGGGCCTGCTGGCGGCGCGCCGCGGCCTGCGCCTGGTCGAGGTCGGCGAGGCGCTGCTCACCAGTCTGGGCACCTACGAGCACAACGACAGTGCCATCGCGGTCGCGGGGCGCCGCGACTGGCCGACGTTGCCGGTGCATGACGCATCGCTGACGCTGGCGCTGGACGACATTCGCGATCCCGGCAACCTCGGCACCATCCTGCGCNGGTGTGTTCGGCGACCACGGCCGAGTGGCAGAGTCCCAAGGTGATCGCGGCCAGCATGGGCTCCTTCCTGCGCGTGCCGGTGAGCACGGTCGATCTGCCGGCATGGCTGGCGGCGCGGCGCGCGGCCGGCATCGCGGTCGCCGGGGCGGTGCTCGACGGCGAGTCCGCGCATGCCCTGTCGCCGGCCTTCACCGGCGGCGTGCTGGTCATCGGCAACGAGTCGCACGGGCTGTCGGATGCCGTGCAGGCGCAGCTCACGCGGCGCCTGACCATTCCCCGTTTCGGCGCCGCCGAATCACTGAACGCCGGTGTCGCCACCGGCATCCTACTCGATGGCTGGCGCCGCGCGCGCCCGGCCTGATCCTCAACCGGCCGGTCCCGACGGGAGCCCCGCATGTCGACGCTGATCCTGCACAACTACCCCATGTCGCCGTTCTCGGAGAAGACGCGCGCCATGCTCGGCGTCGCCGACCTGTCCTGGCGCTCCGCGCCGACCCGCGAGATGCCGCCGCGGCCGGTGCTGGCGGCGCTGGCCGGCGGCTACCGCAAGGTGCCGCTGGCGCAGATCGGCGCCGACATCTTCTGCGATACGCGCATCATCGCGGCGGAGATCGCGGCGCTGTCCGGCCGTCCGCTGCTGGACCTGGCGCAGTGTCCGCAGGCGGCGCGCGACTTCGTGCGCGAGGTCGATCTGCAGGTGTTCCTGGCCTGCCTCATGTCCTCCGGCAGCCTGGCGCTGGCGCGCCGGTTCTGGTCTTCGATGCCGGTCGCCGACATGGCGCGCTTCCTCGCCGATCGCGTGGCGGTCGGGCGCCGTGCCCGGGTCAGGGGTGTCGAGCCGCTCGCGGCGAAGGCGCGGGTCCGGTCGCACCTCGCCGATCTGGAGGCGCGCCTGACGCAGCACGACTGGCTGTTCGGCGACCAGCCCTGCCATGCCGATTTCTCGGCCTATCACAGCCTCTGGTTCCTGCGTGATCTGGCGGAGTCGCCGCTGCTGCGCGGGCATGACCGGGTCAACGCCTGGATGGACCGCATCCGCGCCGCCGGCCATGGCCGTCCGGAGGCGATCACGCCGGCGCAGGCCCTGGAGGTTGCGCGCGAGGCCTTGCCGCGTGCCGTTCCGGCCGGCATGCAGGATGACCCGCTGTCCGGCCGCGAAGTCTCGGTGGCGCCGGCCGACTATGCCCGCGAGGCGACCACGGGGCGGCTGGTTGGCGCCAGCGCGCAGCGCCTGATCCTGGCTCGCGAGGATGCCGCGCTGGGGCTGCTGCATGTGCACTTCCCGCGCGAGGGCTATGTGCTCAGGGCGCTCTGAAGCAGGTTGCGGGGCCGGCGGCCACGCATGAAAAAGCCCCGGGACGGCGACCGTTCCGGGGCTTTTTCATGCGGCTGGTTCGCCACCTGCCGGTCGTGTGCCGGCCTGGCGCGAGCCGCTCAGTAGACGCCCTGGGCCAGCATGGCGTCGGCGACTTTCACGAAGCCGGCGATGTTGGCGCCGTCGACGTAGTTC
>NZ_PTQZ01000218.1 GCF_002943415.1 Amnimonas aquatica
GACCAGGCTGGGCAGCGTGGCGCCCACAAGCAGGCTGTCACGAAGGAATTTGCGGCGTTGCATGGGCGGACACTCGATGGGGGTTTCGGGTGCGACAGGCTACGCGGCAGATATGACAACGCTGCGACAACTGTCGGATATCGCCGTAATACAGCACGATACGCCGGACACGAAATGTTTCGCGACGAACGGTGATCGCGTGGCAGAGGCGCCAGCGAAAACCAGTGGGGGGAAGGGGCGGGAAACACGCGTATAAAGCGCTACAGTTTCCCGCCCCTTCCCCCCACTGGTTTCCGCCGACGATCAGTGCAGCGAGCGCACCCGCCCCTGCAGCGTGCGACCGAGGAAAGCCGAGTTCTTGCCGGTGGACAGCAGCGTGTCGGCCGAGACCGTCCAGGCCGCGGACGGGTCCACCACCAGCACACCGCCCTCTGCCAGGCTGCCGGCCGGAATGCCGATGATGCCGGCCGGCGCGCTGGACAGCGCCGCGATCAGGCGACCCGCCTCCAGCTCGCCGTCGCGCACCAGCTGCAGGCCCAGCGGCAGCACCGTCTCCAGCGTCGACATGCCGGGCAGCGCCTCGGCGAACGGCGCCAGCTTGGCGGCGGCGTTGAGCGGCTGGTGATCGGAGCAGATGGCATCGATCACGCCCTCGCGCACACCGGCGATCAGCGCCTGCCGGTCGGCCTCGCGGCGCAGCGGCGGACGCACGTGCGCCATGGCGTTGAAGCCGTCGATGGCGTCTTCGGTGAGGTGCAGCTGGTGCATGGAGACATCGGCGGTGACCGGCAGGCCCTTGTCCTTGGCGATGCGCACCAGCTCCACCGAGGCCTTGCACGACAGCTGACCGAAGTGGGCGCGCACCCCGGTCTGCTCGACCAGCAGGATGGCCGTGGCCAGCGCCACCGTCTCGGCGGTGTCGGGAATGCCGCCGAGGCCGAGGCGCGAGGCCACGAAGCCGTCATGCGCGCAGCCGGCGGCGAGCGAGACCTCCTCCGGCGAGAAGAACACGGTCAGGTCGGTGCTGCCGGCGTACTCCAGGCAGCGCAGCAGGGTTTCGACACTGGCCACCGGGCGGCGCGCCTGGCCGACACCGACGCAGCCGGCCGACTTCAGGCCGCCCATGCCGGCCAGCGCCTTGCCTTCGAGACCGCGGGTCAGCGCGCCGATGGGATAGACACGGGCATGCCCGGCGGCCTGGGCCTTCTCGATCACCTGCGCGGCCAGCGCGCCGTGATCGATCACCGGGCTGGTGTCCGGCGGCAGCACCAGATGCGCGAAGCCGCCAGCCGCGGCGGCACGGGTTTCGCTGGCGATGGTGCCGTGCTGGCGCGGCCCCGGCTCGCGCAGGCGGGCGCAGAGGTCGACGAAGGCCGGCACCACCCAGAGGCCGGCGCCATCGCTGACCGCGTGCACCTCGGCGGCATCGGCCTCGGCGCCGAAGGCGGTCACGCGCCCCTTGCCGATGACCACGCTGGTGATTTCATCACGTGTGCTGGCGGGGTCGATGACACGCACGCCGGTGTAGCGGATGACCTGGCTCATCGTGCGATCTCCTGCGAAATGCCCTGTGCGCCCGGCTGACCCGCGCCGGCTTCGGCGTGACGCTCGGCATCCTGGCCCTCGACCGACATGGCCAGCACCGCCATGCGCACCGCGATGCCGTAGTTGACCTGCTTCAGGATCAGCGACTGCGGACCGTCGGCCACTTCCGACTCGATCTCGACACCGCGGTTGATCGGCCCCGGGTGCATCACCAGCACGTTCGGGCTGGCCACCTTCAGGCGCTCGCGGGTCAGGCCGTAGAGTCCGTAGAACTCGCTGCTGCCGGGCAGCAGCGCCGACTCCATGCGCTCGTTCTGGATGCGCAGGGCGATGGCGACATCGACCCCGGCCATGCCCCGGCGCATGTCCTCGTGCACCTGCACGCCGAGCTCTTCGAAATCGCGCGGCAGCAGCGTGCGCGGACCGATCACGCGCACCTCCTTCGCCCCCAGCGTCTGCAGGGCGTGGATCTCCGAACGGGCCACGCGCGAATGGCGGATATCACCGATGATGGCCACGGTCAGCCCGGTGAAATCGCCGGCGTGGCGGCGGATGGTGAGCATGTCGAGCATGGCCTGGGTCGGGTGCGCGTGGCGCCCGTCGCCGGCATTGACCACGGCGATGCGCGGCGTGACCTGGCTGGCGATGAAGTGCGGCGCACCGGAGGAGCCGTGACGCACCACGAACACGTCGGCGGTCATGGCCTCCAGGTTCCAGAGCATGTCGCGCAGGGTCTCGCCCTTGCTGGTCGAGCTCTTGGAGATGTCGATGTTGAGCACATCGGCGGACAGGCGCTTGGCGGCGACCTCGAAGGTCGTGCGCGTGCGCGTCGATGCCTCGAAGAACAGGTTCATGACCGTGCGCCCGGCCAGCAGCGGCACGTTGCGGATGCCGCCGTTGCCGTCGAGGAAGGTGTCGGCACGGTCGAGGATCTCGGTCAGCAGCTCGCGCGACAGGCCTTCGGTGCTGAGGAAATGCTTGAGGCGACCTTGCGAGTTGAGCTGCAGGCGGCTGGCCTGGTGGGCGTGAGACTGATGCATGGCGAGCAGTTCCCGATCGGCCGCGGCCGAAGAACCGGCGCGCGTTGCTGGGCGCGCATTGTAAACCGCGACCCGCGCCGGCCCCAAGTCATGGCGCGCAGGAAAAGACCGGCGGGAAATGCCTGGCGAAACACCGCCGGCGGACGCCACGACGCCGGTTTTCTGGTATGAACAGCGGATGCCGCCGGCCGCCCACGGATGCCGGCCAGGAGAAGACTGCCATGACGCAGCCCCGCACACTCGCCGAACCGGACTACCGCGACCTGATCGAGGCCGCCGGCGACATCATCTACACCCTCGACCTCGACGGCCGCTTCACCTACGTCAACGCCGCCAGCATCCGCCTCATGGGCCGGCCGGCGGAAGCGCTGATCGGCCAGCATTTCGACAGCGTGCTGGCGCCGCACAG
>NZ_PTQZ01000219.1 GCF_002943415.1 Amnimonas aquatica
CAGCGCTGGCCGAAGACAATTTCTTCAACTCCCGCGTGGAGCGTGACCTGCAGCGTTTCAAGGCAACTGCGGATGTGATTGTCGCCAATCGCCTCACCGATGATCTTGCAGATGTCGCCGACAAGGTGTTCACCCGCGACCTGTTCGGCAGCGACTGAGTCGGTTCGGGACAGCGGAGAGTAGACCATGAGCCCAGCAGCCTGGCGGCCGGCACGAGGTGACCGGACCTGCCGGTGGTGTGGTCGATCCGCTACACTGCCGGCATCCGCCTGAGTTGCCGGATCAAGGACCCATTGCCGATATGAAGCGCTACCTCCTCGCCATCGACCAGGGCACCACCAGCACCCGCGCCATTGTCTTCGACAGCCGCGGTACCCGCATGGCCACGGCCCAGGTCGAGCTGCCGCAGCATTTCCCCGCCGATGGCTGGGTCGAGCACGACGCCATGGACATCTGGTGGGCCACCGAGACGGTCTGCCGCGATGTGCTGCGCCGGGTCGGCCTGCACGCGCGTGACATCTCCGCCATCGGCATCACCAACCAGCGCGAGACCACGGTGCTGTGGGATCGTCGCAACGGCATGCCGGTGCATCGCGCCATTGTCTGGCAGGACCGCCGTACCGGCGAGGCCTGCGCCCGCCTCAAGGCCGCCGGCCACGAGCCGGCGGTGCAGGCGAAGACCGGCCTGCTGCTCGACCCCTATTTCTCCGCCACCAAACTGGCCTGGCTGCTCGACAACGTGCCGGGCGCCCGTGACCGCGCCGAGCGCGGCGAGCTGGCCTTCGGCACCGTGGACAGCTGGCTGCTGTGGAAGCTGACGCACGGGCAGGTGCATGCCACCGACGCCACCAACGCTTCGCGCACGCTGCTGTTCAACATCCACACCCAGCGCTGGGACCCAGAGCTGCTGGCGCTGTTCGACATTCCCGCCGCCGTGCTGCCCGAAGTCCGGGACTCCAGCGATGACTTCGGCATCGCCGCGCCCGACTTCCTCGGCGCGCCGGTGCCCATCTGCGGCGTGGCCGGTGACCAGCAGGCCGCGCTCATCGGCCAGGCCTGCTTCCAGCCGGGCATGGTCAAGAGCACTTACGGCACCGGCTGCTTCCTGATCCTGAACACCGGCGACACGGTGGTGCAGTCGGCCAACCGGCTGCTGTCCACGGTGGCCTACCGGCTGGATGGCAAGCCGACCTACGCCGTCGAGGGCTCGATCTTCGTCGCCGGCGCCACCATCCAGTGGCTGCGCGACGGCCTGCGCCTGATCGCCAGCGCGTCCGAGACCCAGGCCATCGCCGAGGCCACCGGCGATGCCCGCGGTGTCTACATGGTGCCGGCCTTCACCGGCCTGGGCGCGCCGTACTGGGACCCGCAGGCGCGTNCGACCTCATGGAGGCCATGACGCGTGATGGTGCGGCGCCGGTGACCACGCTGCGCATCGATGGCGGCATGGTGGTCAACAACTGGGTGTCGCAGTCGCTGGCGGACATCATCGGCGTGCCGGTGGACCGGCCGGTGGTGACCGAGACCACGGCGCTGGGCGCCGCCTTCCTGGCCGGTCTGCGCGCGGGGGTGTTCTCTTCTCTGGACCAGATCGCCGCGCTCTGGCACTGCGACCGCCGCTTTTCGCCGGTCATGCCTTCCGCGCGCCGGGCCTCGCTCTACGCCGGCTGGCTGGACGCGGTGCGTCGTGTCGCGACGCAGCCGGCGGCTGGTTGAGACTGCCTCCGTGAGCGTTATTCTGGTCACCGGCGGTGCCGGCTACATCGGATCGCACACCGTGCTGCAGCTGCTGCAGGCGGGGCATGCCGTGGTGGTTTTCGACAACCTCAGCAACAGCAAGCCCGAGGCCATGGCGCGCGTGCGCGTGCTGGCCGCCGCCAGTCTGGGGCAGGCGCCGGAGGCGGTGCCGCTGAGCATGGTCGAGGGGGATATTCGCGACGCCGCCGCTCTGGCGGCGGTGTTCTCTGGGCATCCGGACATTTCGGCGGTGATCCATTTCGCCGGCCTCAAGGCGGTCGGCGAGTCGGTGGCGAAACCGCTGATGTACTACGACAACAATGTGGTCGGCACCGTGCGCCTGCTCGAGGCCATGGCTGCGGCCGGCGTGCATCGGCTGGTGTTCAGTTCCTCGGCCACGGTCTACGGTGACCCGCACGCGGTGCCCATTCGCGAGGATTTCCCGCTCAGCGCCACCAACGCCTACGGTGCCAGCAAGCTGCACATCGAGGACATGCTGCGCGACCTGCACCGTTCGGCGCCGGAGCGCTGGCAGTTCGCCATCCTGCGTTACTTCAACCCGGTGGGGGCGCACGAGAGCGGTCGCATCGGCGAGGACCCCAACGGCATACCCAACAACCTCATGCCCTTCATTGCCCAGGTGGCCAGCGGCCGCCTGGAGCGCCTGCGCGTGTTCGGCAGCGACTACCCGACGCCGGATGGCACCGGTGTGCGTGACTACATCCATGTCGTCGATCTGGCGCGCGGGCACCTGCAGGCGCTGGAGCGGCTGGCGCGTGGCACCGCGGCGGCCACCGGCGAGGCCACCGGGAACCTGGTCACGGTAAACCTGGGCACCGGCAGCGGCTATTCGGTGCTCGACATGCTCCGGGCCTTCGAGCTGGCCGCCGGCAGGCCCATCGCCCATGAGCTGGTGGCCCGGCGTCCCGGCGATGTGGCGCAGTGCTACGCCGATCCGGCGCTGGCCGAGCGCGAGCTGGGCTGGCGCGCAGAGCGTGACCAGGCCGACATGTGCCGTGATCACTGGCACTGGCAGAAGCAGAATCCCGCCGGTTATGCCTGAAGCATCCGGGGCGGGTCAGGAGGCGGGATTGCAGCTGCTGCCCTGGGGTGGCCAGCTGCTCCGCGCCGACCTGCCTGACGGTCCGCTGCTCTACGCTTCACCATGGCCGGCAGCGCCCGGCGCGGCGGTACGGGGCGGTATCCCGGTCATCTTTCCGCAGTTCGCCGCACA
>NZ_PTQZ01000022.1 GCF_002943415.1 Amnimonas aquatica
CCGGGTTGTCCCAGTGCACATAGCCGCAGGCCTCGTCGGCGCAGGCCTGGCGCAGCAGGCCGCCATGGTCGCGGTGATGCAGAGGACTGGCGCACTGGGGACAGAAACGGAAGGCACTGAAGCTCATGGAGGAACCTGCGCTGATGGCGAAGCAGCAGGTAATGAACCACAAATCCGGCAGCGGAAGAAGTCCCGGCGGAGCCAGGGACGGCGGAAACGCAGCGGGCCGCCCCGAGGCGGCCCGCTGACGGTCACGGAAAGGCGAGCCTCACTCGTAGCGGACAGCCACGACCTCGTACTCGACCCTGCCGCCCGGCGTCTCGATCAGCACGGCATCACCCTCGGACTTGCCGACCAGACCGCGCGCGATCGGCGAGTTCACCGAGATCTTGCCGACCTTGAAGTCGGCTTCGTCGTCGCCGACGATCTGGTAGGTCTTCTCTTCGCCGGTGTCGACATTCTCGATGTCGACGGTGGCGCCGAAGATCACCTTGCCGTTGTTGGCCATCTGCGTGATATCGATGATCTGCGCGTTCGACAGCTTGCCCTCGATGTCCTGGATGCGCCCCTCGATGAAGCCCTGCTGCTCGCGCGCGGCGTGGTACTCGGCGTTCTCCTTGAGATCGCCGTGCGCGCGGGCCTCGGCGATCGCCGCGGTCACCGCCGGGCGATCGATGCTCTTCAGCTTGTTCAGCTCCGCCTTCAGCGCCTCGGCGCCCTGGACGGTCATGGGGTAACGCTGCATGTCAGGCCTCCTCTGGTTCAGGCCGAAGCCAGGCCGGTGTGAAGGTCCTGCAGACGACGCACGGTCAGCGCATCCTGCGAACGCAGCGACTGGCACACCGCCTCGGCACCGCTGAGCGTGGTCGTGTAGTAGACCTTGCCCTGCAGGGCACTGCGGCGGATGGAGAACGAGTCCTGCTGCGCCTGCTTGCCTTCCGTCGTGTTGATGATGAAGCTGATCTCGCCATTCTTCAGCATGTCGACGACGTGCGGACGACCTTCCGTCACCTTGTTGATGCGACGGCAGGGGATGCCCGCCGCCTCCAGCTCGCGCTGGGTGCCGCCGGTGGCCACCAACTCGAAGCCGAGATCCGCCAGCTCGCGGCCGACGCGCGGCAGATGCACCTTGTCGGAGTCACGCACCGACAGGAACACGCGGCCACCGTTAGGCAGGCGCTCGTTGGAGCCCAGCACCGCCTTGTGGAAGGCTTCGGCGAAGGTGGCGCCGGAGCCCATGACCTCGCCGGTGGACTTCATTTCCGGGCCGAGGATGGGGTCGACGCCCGGGAACTTGGCGAACGGGAACACCGCTTCCTTGACGCTGTAGTACGGCGGGATGATTTCCCTGGTGAAGCCCTGCTCGGCCAGCGACTTGCCGGCCATGCAGCGGGCCGCGACCTTGGCCAGCGAGCTGCCGATGCACTTGGACACGAACGGCACCGTGCGCGAGGCGCGCGGATTCACTTCCAGCACGTAGACATCCTGGCCTTTGACCGCGAACTGCACGTTCATCAGGCCGACCACGCCCAGCTCGCGCGCCATGCGGATGGTCTGGTCGCGCATGACATCCTGCAGGTCCTGCGCCAGGTTGTACGGGGGCAGCGAGCACGCCGAGTCGCCGGAGTGGATGCCGGCCTGCTCGATGTGCTGCATGATGCCGCCGATGACCACGTCCTTGCCGTCGCTGACGCAGTCGACGTCGACCTCGATGGCGTCATCGAGGAAGCGGTCGAGCAGCACCGGGGATTCGTTCGAGGCCTGCACGGCTTCGCGCAGGTAGCGCGCCAGCTCGGCGTCGTTGTAGACGATTTCCATGGCACGGCCGCCGAGCACGTAGCTCGGACGCACCACCAGCGGGTAACCGACCTCGGAGGCCAGCAGCAGGCCTTCCTCGGCGGAACGCGCGATGCGGTTGGGCGGCTGCAGCAGGTTCAGGCGCTCGACCATCTGCTGGAAGCGCTCGCGGTCCTCGGCACGGTCGATGGCATCCGGCGAGGTGCCGATGATGGGCACGCCAGCGGCTTCGAGGGCACGCGCAAGCTTGAGCGGGGTCTGGCCGCCGTACTGCACGATGACGCCCTTCGGCTTCTCGAGGTCGGCGATCTCCAGCACGTCCTCCAGCGTCACCGGCTCGAAGAACAGGCGGTCGGAGGTGTCGTAGTCGGTCGACACGGTTTCCGGGTTGCAGTTGACCATGATGGTCTCGTAGCCGTCTTCACGCATGGCGAGGGCGGCATGGACGCAGCAGTAGTCGAACTCGATGCCCTGGCCGATGCGGTTCGGACCGCCGCCAAGGACCATGATCTTGTCGCGGCTGCTCGGCTGCGCCTCGCACTCTTCCTCGTAGGTCGAGTACATGTAGGCGGTGCTGGTCGAGAACTCGGCCGCGCAGGTGTCGACGCGCTTGTAGACCGGCTTCACGCCCAGGCTCCAGCGGCGGGTGCGCAGCTCCTTCTCGGACACGCCGATCAGGCCGGCCAGGCGGCTGTCGGAGAAGCCCTTGCGCTTCAAGCCCCACAGGGTATCGCGGTCGAGGCCGGCAAAACCTATGCGGGCGACTTCGGCCTCGGACTTGATGAGGTCCTCGATCTGCACCAGGAACCACGGGTCGACACCGGACAGGCGGTAGACCTCGTCCACCGACAGGCCCATGCGGAAGGCGTCGCCGATGTACCAGACACGCTCCGGACCGGGATTGGACAGCTCGTTGCGGAGCTTGGCCTCGGCCTCCTCCTGCCCCTGGTCGAGCTTCGGCGTGAAGCCGTCGACACCGACTTCCAGGCCGCGCAGCGCTTTCTGCACCGACTCCTGGAAGGTGCGGCCGATGGCCATGACTTCACCGACGGACTTCATCTGCGTGGTCAGGCGCGGCTCGGCCTGCGGGAACTTCTCGAAGTTGAAGCGCGGAATCTTGGTGACGACGTAGTCGATCGACGGCTCGAACGAGGCCGGGGTGGCGCCGCCGGTGATGTCGTTCTTGAGTTCGTCGAGCGTGTAGCCCACGGCCAGCTTGGCAGCGACCTTGGCGATCGGGAAGCCGGTGGCCTTGGAGGCCAGCGCCGACGAGCGCGACACACGCGGGTTCATCTCGATCACGACCATGCGGCCGTCCTTCGGGCTGATGCCGAACTGGACGTTGGAGCCGCCGGTCTCGACGCCGATCTCGCGCAGCACGGCGCAGGACGCGTCGCGCATGATCTGGTATTCCTTGTCGGTCAGGGTCTGCGCAGGCGCGACGGTGATGGAGTCGCCGGTGTGCACGCCCATGGCGTCGAAGTTCTCGATCGCGCAAACGATGATGCAGTTGTCGTTGCGATCGCGCACGACTTCCATCTCGTATTCCTTCCAGCCGATCAGCGACTCGTCGATGAGCAGCTCGTTGGTCGGCGAGAGGTCGAGGCCACGCTCGCAGATCTCGATGAACTCTTCACGGTTGTAGGCGATGCCGCCGCCGGAGCCGCCCATGGTGAAGCTTGGCCGGATGATGGCCGGGAACCCGGTCTTCTCGAGCACGGCGAAGGCTTCGTCCATGTTGTGGGCGATGCCGGCACGCGGGCACTCGAGGCCGATCTTGCGCATGGCCTGGTCGAACAGCTTGCGGTCCTCGGCCTTGCGGATGGCGTCCTTGGAGGCACCGATCAGCTCGACACCGAACTTCTCCAGCACACCCTGCTTGTCCAGCTCGAGCGCGCAGTTGAGCGCGGTCTGGCCGCCCATGGTCGGCAGCAGCGCGTCCGGGCGCTCTTTCTCGATGATCTGGGCCACGGTCTGCCAGGTGATCGGCTCGATGTAGGTCGAGTCGGCCATGGCCGGGTCGGTCATGATGGTGGCCGGGTTGGAGTTCACCAGGATGACGCGGTAGCCCTCTTCGCGCAGGGCCTTGCAGGCCTGGGCGCCGGAATAGTCGAACTCGCAGGCCTGGCCGATGACGATGGGGCCGGCGCCGATGATGAGGATGCTTTGAATGTCGGTACGCTTTGGCATGACTGCTTACTTCCGGGCCTGCATCAGTTCAATGAAGTGGTCGAACAGCGGCTGGGCGTCGTTCGGGCCGGGACTGGCTTCCGGGTGACCCTGGAAGCTGAAGGCCGGCTTGTCGGTGCGGTGGATGCCCTGCAGCGTGCCGTCGAACAGCGAGACGTGCGTGGCGCGCAGGCTGGCTGGCAGCGTGGCCTCGTCGACCGCGAAGCCGTGGTTCTGGCTGGTGATCATGACGCGACCGCTGTCGAGGTCCTTCACCGGATGGTTGGCACCGTGGTGGCCGTGGCCCATCTTCACCGTCTGCGCGCCGGAGGCCAGCGCCAGCAGCTGGTGGCCGAGGCAGATGCCGAACACCGGGATGTCGGTCTCCAGGAACTGCTTGATGGCCTCGATGGCGTAGTCGCAGGGCGCGGGGTCGCCGGGGCCGTTGGACAGGAAGATGCCGTCCGGATTCAGCGCCAGCACATCGGCCGCCGGGGTCTGCGCCGGCACCACGGTGATGTCGCAGCCACGATCGGCGAGCAGGCGCAGGATGTTGGTCTTGACGCCGAAGTCGTAGGCCACGACCTTGAATTCGGGCGCGATGTCCGGCGTCACGTAGCCGCGGCTGAGATCCCAGCTACCCTCGGTCCACTTGTAGCTTTCCTGCACCGAGACCACCTTGGCCAGGTCGGCGCCCTTGAGGCCCGGGAACGCGCGCGCGGCGGCGATGGCGGCTTCGGCGGCACCCTCGGCGGCAGCGGCCGGACCGGCGATGATGGCGCCGTTCTGGGCACCCTTCTCGCGCAGGATGCGGGTCAGGCGGCGGGTGTCGATGTCGGCGATGGCGACGACGTTGTTGCGCTGCAGGTATTCCGGCAGCGTCTCGGTCATGCGCCAGTTGCTGGCCAGCAGCGGCAGGTCGCGGATGATCAGGCCGGCGGCCCAGACCTGCGAGGACTCGGCATCCTCGGGGTTGGTGCCGGTATTGCCGATGTGCGGATAGGTCAGGGTGACCATCTGCTGGCAATAGGACGGGTCGGTGAGGATTTCCTGATAGCCGGTCATGGCCGTGTTGAACACGACCTCACCACTGGACTGGCCATCGGCGCCGATGGATAAGCCCCTGAAGACGCTGCCGTCTTCCAGGGCGAGAATGGCGAGCTTGCTCAAACCGACCTCCGAACAGATGAAAAGCTGGGCGCGCGTGCAAAAAAGCGAGAAAGAGGAACTCCTTCTCGCTTTTCAATGACTTGGTTGCACGCTGGCACGATTTGAGCGGCGATTTTANGGGCATCCGGGACTCAGGACTTCAGGCCGAGCACGTCGCGCATGTCGTAGAGCGCCGCCGGGCGGCCGGCCAGCCAGATCGCCGCGCGCACCGCGCCATTGGCGAAGTTGGCGCGGTTGGTGGCGACGTGGCGGATCTCCACGTGCTCGCCCTCGCCGAAGAAGAACACCGTGTGGTCGCCGACGGTGTCGCCGCCGCGCAGGGTCTGGAAGCCGATGCTCTGACGCTCGCGCGGGCCGGTGTGGCCCTCGCGGGCGTAGACCGCGACATCCTTCAGGTCGCGACCGAGCGCGCCGGCCACGGCCTCGCCCATCATCAGCGCGGTGCCGGACGGGGCGTCGACCTTGTGGCGGTGGTGCGCCTCCAGCACGTCGATGTCGACGCTGTCGCCGAAGGTGGCGGCCGCCAGTTCCAGCAGCTTGAGCGTGACATTGACGCCGATGGAGTAATTGCCGGAATAGACCACGCCGGTGGCGGCCGAGGCCGCGACCAGTTCGGCCTTCTGCGCCTCGTTCAGGCCGGTGGTGCCGATCACCAGGCCCTTGCCGCTGGCACGGCAGATGGCCAGGTGCGCCAGCGTGGCCGCCGGCGCGGTGAAGTCGATGGCGACATCGAAGCGGTCGGCGACCGCCGCCAGATCGCCGTTCACCGGCACGCCGAGGCGGCCGACGCCGGCCAGCTCGCCGGCATCGCTGCCGATCAGCGAGGAGTCGGGACGCTCGATGGCGGCGCCGAGCTCGGCGCCTTCGGCCGCCTGCACCGCCGCGATCAGCGCGCGGCCCATGCGCCCGCCGGCGCCACATACTGCGATACGGATCATTTCGTCATCTCGTCGAAGAACTTGCGCACGGCAGAAAAGAAGGAGTCCTTCTGCGGCGACTGCTTGCCGTCCTCGCCGTTCATGGAAGTGCGCAGCTCCTGCAGCAGCTCCTTCTGGCGCGGCGTCAGGTTGACCGGGGTCTCCACCACCACGCGGCAGAGCATATCACCGGGTGCGTGCGACCGGATCGGCTTCACGCCCTTGCCCTTGAGGCGGAACAGCTTGCCGCTCTGCGTGCCCTCGGGGATGCGCAGCTTGACGCGGCCGTCGAGCGTCGGCACCTCCAGCTCGCCGCCGAGCGCGGCGTCGGCGAAGTCGATCGGCACCTCGCAGTACAGGTCGGCGCCGTCGCGTTTGAAGATGCGGTGATCGCGCACCACGACCTGCACGTAGAGATCGCCGGCCGGGCCGCCGTGCGTGCCGGCCTCGCCCTCGCCGGTTAGGCGGATGCGGTCGCCGGTGTCGACACCGGCGGGAATCTTGACCTCGAGCGTCTTCTGCTTGCGCACGCGGCCTTCGCCGTGACAGCTCTTGCAGGGATCGGGAATGACCTTGCCGCGACCGTGGCAGGTCGGGCAGGTCTGGCTCATGACGAAGAAGCCCTGCTGCACGCGCACCTGGCCGCTGCCGTTGCAGGCGCGGCACTGGGTCGCGCTGGTGCCCTTCTTGGCACCGCTGCCGTCGCAGGTCTCGCACTCGGCCATGGTCGGCACGCGGATCTGCACCTTGGTGCCGCGCACGGCCTCTTCCAGGTCCAGCTCCAGCGTGTAGCCAAGGTCGGAGCCGCGATTGGAGCGCTGGCCACCACGACCGCCGCCGCCGAAGATGTCGCCGAAGACATCACCGAAGATATCGCCGAAGCCGGCACCGCCGCCGCCACCAAAGCCGCCGGCACCGCCCGCCATGTTGGGATCGACGCCGGCATGACCGTAACGGTCGTAGGCGGCGCGCTTGTCTTCGTCGGAAAGCACTTCGTAGGCCTCGTTGGCCTCCTTGAACTTGTCCTCGGCGCTCTTGTCGTCCGGATTGCGGTCCGGGTGATATTTCATGGCGAGCCGGCGGTACGCCTTCTTCAGCTCGTCCGCGCTGGCATTCTTGGCCACGCCAAGTACTTCATAGAAATCACGCTTGGCCATGTCGACACCCCGGGCACACGGCCCGCCTCAGCAAAATTGTCCATTCCACGCAGACGCAAACGCGGGGAAGCCCCCGCGTCTGCGTCTGATCAGTTTCCGCGAACGACTTACTTCTTGTCGTCCTTCACTTCCTCGAACTCGGCATCGACCGCGCCGTCGTCCGACTTGCGCGCACCGGCGTCGTCGGCCGGCTGGGCGGCAGCGGGATCACCCTCCTGCGCCTGGTCGGCGTAGAGCTTCTGCATCAGCGGCAGCGAGGCATTGCTCAGGGCTTCGACGGCGGCGTCGATCAGCGCCTTGTCGTTGGCCTTCACCGCCTCCTCGACCTTGACGATCTCGGCTTCGATGGCCGCCTTCTCTTCCGCCGTGGCCTTGTCACCGAGGTCGGTCAGCGTCTTGCGGGTGGCATGCACCAGCTGGTCGGCCTGGTTGCGCGCCTCGACCAGCTCGGCGAACTTCTTGTCCTCTTCGGCATTGGCCTCGGCGTCGCGCACCATCTTCTCGATTTCCTCGTCGCTCAGGCCGGAGTTGGCCTTGATGACGATGCTCTGGGCCTTGCCCGTGGCCTTGTCCTTGGCGCCGACATTGAGGATGCCGTTGGCGTCGATGTCGAAGGAGACCTCGATCTGCGGCATGCCGCGCGGCGCCGGCGGAATGTCGGCGAGGTCGAAGCGGCCCAGCGACTTGTTCTGCGCGGCCTGCTTGCGCTCGCCCTGCAGCACGTGGATGGTCACCGCCGACTGGTTGTCGTCGGCGGTCGAGAACACCTGCGATTTCTTGGTCGGGATGGTGGTGTTCTTCTCGATCAGCACGGTCATGACGCCACCCATGGTCTCGATGCCCAGCGACAGCGGGGTGACGTCGAGCAGCAGCACGTCCTTGACGTCGCCGGAGAGCACGGCGCCCTGGAAGGCGGCGCCGATGGCCACGGCTTCATCCGGGTTTACGTCACGGCGCGGGTCGCGGCCGAAGAAGGCCTTCACGCGCTCCTGCACCAACGGCATGCGGGTCTGGCCGCCAACCAGGATGACATCGCCGATGTCAGAGACCTTGAGGCCGGCATCGTTCAGCGCCACGCGGCAGGGCTCGATGGTGCGCGACACCAGGTCCTCGACCAGGGCTTCCAGCTTGGCGCGGGTGACCTTGACGTTGAGATGCTTGGGACCGGTGGCATCGGCCGTGATGTACGGCAGGTTGACTTCGGTCTGGGCCGCCGTCGACAGCTCGATCTTGGCCTTTTCGGCAGCCTCCTTGAGACGCTGCAGGGCGAGCGGATCGTTGTGCAGGTCGATGCCGGCTTCCTTCTTGAATTCGTCGGCCAGGTAATCGATCAGGCGCAGGTCGAAGTCTTCGCCGCCGAGGAAGGTGTCGCCGTTGGTGGACAGCACTTCGAACTGGTGCTCGCCGTCGACTTCCGCGATCTCGATGATGGACACGTCGAAGGTGCCGCCGCCGAGGTCGTAGATGGCGATCTTGCGGTCACCTTCCTTCTTGTCCAGGCCGAAGGCCAGCGCGGCCGCGGTCGGCTCGTTGATGATGCGCTTCACTTCCAGGCCGGCGATGCGGCCGGCGTCCTTGGTGGCCTGGCGCTGGCTGTCGTTGAAGTAGGCCGGCACCGTGATGACGGCTTCGGTGACCGGCTCGCCCAGGTAGTCCTCGGCGGTCTTCTTCATTTTCTTCAGCACTTCGGCGGAGATCTGCGGCGGCGCCTTCTTGTCGCCCTTCACTTCAACCCAGGCGTCGCCGTTGTCGGCGGCCACGATGCTGTAGGGCACCATCTTGATGTCCTTCTGCACCACGTCGTCGGTGAACTTGCGGCCGATCAGGCGCTTCACCGCGAACAGGGTGTTCTTCGGGTTGGTCACGGCCTGGCGCTTGGCGCCGGCGCCGACCAGCACCTCGCTGTCGGTGTAGGCCACGATGGACGGCGTGGTGCGCGCGCCCTCGGCGTTCTCGATGACCTTGACCTTGTCACCTTCGAGAATGGCGACGCAGCTGTTGGTGGTGCCCAGGTCGATACCGATGATCTTGCCCATGTCTGTCTCCTCGTGCGCGGCCGGCGCTTGCCGGCGGCGTCAAATCTGTCTGTGCTTCACGCCGGCGGAGCGGCGTCTTGTCTGTCGATATGTGGGTGGCCGCGCCGTTTTCAAGGGCGTTCGCGGCGAAATCGCCACAACCGGCCCGTGAAACGCCCGTGCCGGCGCGGCGCTCAGCCCGCGGTCGCCACCACCACCATGGCCGGACGCAGCAGGCGACCGGACAGGGTGTAGCCCTTCTGGAACACCGCCGTGACCGTGTTCGGCTCGGCCGTGGTCGAGGGCTGCATGGAAATGGCCTGGTGCAGCTCGGGATCGAAGGGTGCGCCGATAGGATCGACCGGCTCGACCGCGAAGCGCCTGAGCGTGTCGACGAAGAGCTTGTGCGTCAGCGCCACGCCTTCGTGCAGCGCCTTTACCGCCGGTTCCTCGGCATTGGTGGCACCGAGGGCACGCTCCAGATTGTCGGCCACGTCGAGCAGTCCGCCGGCGAACTTCTCCAGCGCGTACTTGTGGGCATTGGCGACATCGCGCTCGGCGCGACGCTGGATGTTCTGGATCTCGGCCTGGCTGCGCAGCAGCTGGTCGCGCAGCTGGGCCTCCAGCTCGGCGATGCGGGCGGCGGCATCGACCGTCTCGCCGGCATCAGGGGCCTCGGGCTGGATGGTCTGATCCGGCACCGGCTGCTCGGGCGTGTCGTTCCGGGATTCGCTCATGTCAGGTTTCCTCGCAAATCAAGTGGTGCGCGCACCACGAAAAACAGTCGGCCATGGAAAGCCCTCGACCTGATGTGGCGACAGCACCCGCACATTTCAAGGGGACACCGCACATCGGGCGGAAACGGCGGCGGGGAAACGACGCCGGCGATGACTCGCGGGGCGGGAGCAGCCGGACTATCATTGCCGCACAGCCCCCGATCGTCGCGACACCGCCACGACATGACGCCGCCCGGAAGCCCGCCATGCTGAACCTGCTGAAGATCAGCCAATTCGCCATCGTCGAGAACCTGGAGCTGGAGTTCTCTGCCGGCTTCACCGTCATCACCGGCGAGACCGGAGCCGGCAAGTCCATCCTCATGGATGCGCTCGGCCTCTGCCTGGGCGACCGCGCCGACGGCAGCGTGGTGCGTGCCGGCGCCGAGCGCGCCGATGTCAGCGCCCTGTTCATCGTCGGCCATCTGCCCGACGCCATGGCCTGGCTGCGCGAACGCGAACTCGACGAAGGCGACGAGTGCACGCTGCGCCGCACCTTCAGCCGCGACGGCCGCTCGCGCGCCTACATCAACGGCCGCCCCGCCAACCTCGGCGACCTGCGCGACATCGGCGAGCGCCTGATCGACATCCACAGCCAGCACGAGCACCAGACCCTGCTGCGCAAGGACAGCCACCGGCTCATGCTCGACAGCTACGCCGGCCTGCGCGACGAGGCGGTCGCGACCGCCCTGTCGTACCAGCACTGGCAATCGGCCGCGCGCCGCCTGCACGAGGCGGAAACCGCAGGCGCCGCCCAGAGCGCGCGCCTGGAGATCGTCGAACACCTGCTCGCGGAGCTGGAGCAGCTGGGCCTGCAGCCGGGCGAGTACGAAGGCATCGAGCAGCGTCATGACACGCTGGCGCACATCGGCAGCCTGCAGCAGGATGGCGAGCTGGCGCTGAGCCTCATGAACGAGGGTGATGGCGAGACCGCCGCGCGCAGCCTGCAGCGCGCCCTGCGCGCCCTGGAGGCGCATGCCCACCGTGCGCCGGCGCTGGCCGGCACGGTGGAGCTGCTGCGCGGCGCCCTGATCCAGATCGAAGAGGCCGCGCCCGGCCTGCGCCACTTCCTCGACGACCTCGAGGCCAGCCCCGGCGAACTGGCCACGCTCGAGCAGCGCCTGGGCCAGTGCCATCAGCTGGCGCGCAAGCACCGGGTGGCCCCGGCGGACCTGACCGCGGTGGCCGCACAGCTGCAGCAGGAACGCGACGCCCTGCGCGAGTCACGGGACCTGGAACAGTTGACCCGCGAGGCCGCGACCACCGAGCAGCAGTACCGCCAGCTGGCCGGGGCGCTGCGGACTCGCCGGCAGGAGGCCGCCGGCCGCTTCTGCGACGATATCCGGGCCTTCCTGCAGGGTCTGGGCATGGGCAACGCGCGGCTCGAACTGAGCCTGTCGGCACGCCCGCAGCCGGCGGCGCACGGACTCGACGACATCGAGCTGCTGTTCAGCGCCAACCCCGGGCAACCGCTGCGACCGCTGGGCAAGGTCGCCTCCGGCGGCGAGCTGTCGCGCCTGTCGCTGGCGATCCAGGTCGTGCACGCCCGCCACTCGCCGGTGCCGGTCATGGTCTTCGACGAAGTCGATGTCGGCATCGGCGGCGGCATCGCGGAGGTGGTCGGGCGCCTGCTGCGCGCACTCGGCGAACACGCGCAGGTGTTCAGCATCACGCACCAGCCGCAGGTCGCGGCGCGCGGACACCATCATCTTCGGGTGGAGAAACGGGTGCGCGACGGCAGCACGCACAGCGGCGTGGCAACGCTGTCCCGCCAGGAGCGGGTGGAAGAGATCGCGCGCATGTCGGGCGGGCTGACCATCACACCCGAGACACTGCGACACGCGGAGACGCTGCTCGCGGAGTGAGGCGCGCCAGGCGCCTCGCCGCGAAGGTGCGACCGGCCCCGGACAGGGCTGGCCGGCGGATGCTCAGTCCTTCTTGCGAACGTAGAGCACCAGGCTGTGATCGACCAGCTCGAAGCCGTGCGACTTGACGATTTCCTTCTGGCGCTTCTCGATTTCGGCGTCGAAGAACTCGATGACCTCACCGGTGTCGACATTCACCATGTGATCATGGTGGCCGCTGTCCTTGATCTCGAACACCGAATGGCCGCCCTCGAAATAATGACGCTCGACGATGCCGGCGGCCTCGAACTGGGTCAGCACGCGGTAGACCGTGGCCAGACCGACGTCCTCGCCGGCGGCGAGCAGGGCCTTGTAGACATCTTCCGCGCTCATGTGATGCACGGGCGAATTCTCGAGCAATTCGAGAATCTTGACCCTGGGCATGGTGACCTTGAGGCCGGCCTTGCGGAGTTCCTGATTGCTGATCGACATTGGTTCGTCTCGAAGCTGGTGATACCGTATGATACCGCGACACATTCTCGCGGCAACGCGTACCCGACACGTTACAAGGATATCCCCGGTCATGCAAAGAAAGCTGATGGCGGCCATGCTGATAGGCGCCGTGCTCGCCACCGCCGGCTGCAAGAACGTCTTCCGTGCCTATCGCATCGATGTCGTGCAGGGCCAGGCCATCACCCAGAGCCAGGCCGAGCAGATCAAGGCCGGCATGACACCCGCGCAGGTGCGCTACATCCTCGGCACGCCGCTGGTGACCGACACCCTGAGCCCGTCGCGCTGGGATTACCCGTACCGCTTCCTGCCCGGCACCTACGCTCTCGAGAAGGGCTCGGAGAAGGTTCCGCACCGCGCCTTCAGCGTGTTCTTCAGCAACGGCGTGGTCGAACGCACGGCCATCAGCGGCGGCCTG
>NZ_PTQZ01000220.1 GCF_002943415.1 Amnimonas aquatica
GCCGGACGTGGCGGACCCGCCACCGCCGCTGCCGCCGCCTCCTCCTCCGCAGGCTGCCAGCAGCAAGCTGCCCAGCATGACTGGCAGCAGTGATTGTCGTGTCGTGAATGATGGCTTCATGATGCCCTCCGATAGCCTGTGGTCGCCGGATGTCGTCTCCGGGACTCAGGGTCTGGCGGTGGGCGGAGGGGAGCAACCCCTCAAATGTAGGGCTTCCCCGCGAACAGGGGGGTGGTCAGCTGTCGCGTCAGCCGGCCGGCCGGTCGTAGACCACGAAGCTGTAATGCAGGTCGCTGGCCTCGTCGTGGTGGCGCTCGCGCGAGACCTCCTGCCAGCCGGCCGGGTCGAAGGCCGGGAAGAAGGCGTCGCCATCCACGCTGGTCTCGACCTCGGTGATGTACATACGCGACACCAGCGGCAGCACCTGGGCGTAGACCTCGGCGCCACCGATCACCAGCGCCTCGTCCTGCGCGTTCACCACCGCCACTGCCTCGGCCAGCGCCACCGCGGCCTCCAGCGAATGCACCACGCGGGTGCCGATCGGGCCTTCCCAGTCCGGGTTGCGGGTGATCACGACATTGGTGCGGTTGGGCAGCGGCCGACCCAGGGAGTCGTAGGTGGTGCGGCCCATGATGATGGCCTTGCCGCTGGTCATGCGCTTGAAGTACTGCAGGTCGCCCGGCAGGCGCCAGGGCAGCGCGTTGCCGATGCCGATGCAGCGGTTGCGGTCCATGGCCACGATCAGCGCCAGACGCACGGTGTCATCGGGCAGCGCGGCGTAGTCTTCGGCGTCGGTGCCGGTCAGGGCTTCCGGGGGTGCGCCGTCGGCGTTGCTCATGCGGGGGTTCTCCGGATTGCGCGGCCGGTCGTCATACCGCGACCTTGCCGGCGATGTGGGCGTGGGCTTCGTAGCCCTCGAGCGTGAAGTCCTCGTAGCGGAAGGCGAACAGGTCTTTGACTGCCGGGTTCAGCTGCATGACCGGCAGCGGCAGCGGCGCGCGCGCCAGTTGCAGATCGGCCTGCTCCAGGTGATTGCTGTAGAGGTGGCAGTCGCCGCCGGTCCACACGAAATCGCCTGGCTCCAGGTCGCAGACCTGCGCCACCATCAGCGTCAGCAGAGCATAAGACGCGATGTTGAACGGCACGCCGAGAAAGATGTCGGCGCTGCGCTGGTAGAGCTGGCAGCTCAGGCGGCCGCGCCCGCCCGCCTCCGCCGGCGGTGCCACGTAGAACTGGAACAGGGCGTGGCAGGGCGGCAGCGCCATGTCGTCGACCAGCGCCGGGTTCCAGGCGCTGACGATGAGCCGGCGCGAGTCCGGCGTGCGCCGGATCATCTCCAGCACCTTGCTGATCTGGTCGATGTGGCGTCCGTCCGGGGACGGCCAGGAGCGCCACTGGTAGCCGTAGACCGGCCCGAGGTCGCCGTTCTCGTCGGCCCACTCGTCCCAGATGCGCACGCCGTGTTCCTTCAGGTAGCGGATGTTGGTGTCACCCTGCAGGAACCACAGCAGTTCGTGGATGATCGACTTCAGGTGCAGCTTCTTGGTGGTCAGCACCGGGAAGCCATCGGCCAGGTCGAAGCGCATCTGGTGGCCGAACACCGAGTAGGTGCCGGTGCCGGTGCGGTCGCTCTTGAACTGGCCTTCGTGGCGGGCGCGGGCGAGCAGGTCGAGGTACTGGCGCATGGTTCAGCGCCCCCCCTGCGTGGCGGCCGGTGCCTGGTGGCGCCGGTAGGCCACGATCAGCAGGATGACGCCGAAGATGATCATGGGCGCGGTCAGCATCTGGCCCTTGGTCATCCAGTCGAAGGCCACGAAGCCCTGGTCGGCGTCAGGCTCGCGGAAGAACTCGACGGTGAAGCGCGCCAGGCCGTAGCCGATCAGGAAGATGGCTGACGGCGCCATGCGCGGCCGGTCTTTCAGCGTGTAGACGAACAGCACGATGAACAGCACCAGCCCTTCCAGCACCGCCTCGTAGAGCTGCGACGGGTGGCGCGCCAGCAGGTCCACGTGCGGGAACACCATGCCGAGGGCGAAGTCCGGGTCGCTGACCGGACGGCCCCAGAGCTCGCCGCCGATGAAGTTGCCGATGCGGCCGAAGAACAGCCCGGGCGGTACGATCACGGCCAGCAGGTCGGTGATCTGCAGCCACGGCGTCTGGTAGCGGCGCGCGAACAGCAGCGCCGCCACCAGCACGCCGAGGAAGCCGCCGTGGAAGCTCATGCCGCCTTCCCAGACGCGGAACAGCCAGAGCGGATCGTTGAGGAAGCGGTCGAAACCGTAGAAGAAGACATAGCCGAGGCGGCCGCCGAGGATCACGCCCATGGCGCCGTAGAACACCAGGTCGGCGACCTGGTCCTGGGTCCAGCCGATGCGCTTGGCGCGCCACAGCGCCAGGCCGTAGGCGGTGGCGAAGCCGAACAGGTACATCAGGCCGTACCAGTGGATCTTCAGCGGGCCCAGGCTGAGCGCTATGGGGTCGATGTGCGGGTAGGTCAGCATGTCTCGATCCGTCAGGGGGAACTGCCGCATCATAAGGCAAATGCGGGCGGATGCCATGAGCCGGCAATGCGTCGCTCCACCGGACGAACATGGCGCCCGCGCGTGACACGGGCGTGATGAACGCGTAATAAGGGGCGGTCGTCCCAAGGAGAGTCCGCATGTGCCTGATCGTCTTCCGCTGGCAGCCCGGTGCCGCCGTGCCGCTGCAGGTCTGGGCCAACCGGGACGAGTTCCTGGCGCGGCCGGCCTCGGCCACCGCGTTCTGGCCCGATGCCCCGCAGGTGCTGGCGGGACGTGACCTGGCGGCGGGCGGCAGCTGGATGGGCGTGACCCGGCGCGGCCGTTTCGCGGCGCTCACCAACTACCGCGACCCCGGGCTGGGCGGTGGTCGGCGTTCGCGCGGCGAGCTGGTGTCGGAGTTCCTGCGCGGCGATGAAAGCCCCGAGACCTGCGTCCGCCGG
>NZ_PTQZ01000221.1 GCF_002943415.1 Amnimonas aquatica
GATGACCTGGTGGCCTGGCGCGAGCACCTGGCCGGCGGCACCGGTACCTTGGACAGCGGCTCCGCTGGTCCGGCGGCCAGTGCCGCCGTCGACGCGGCGGATCGCGCACCGGTGCACCTGGTCGGCCACGACTGGGGCGCGGTCGCCGCCATGACCGCCGTGGCCGGCAGTGCCGCGGGCTGGGCCTCGCTCGGCGTGCTGGCCATTCCGCCGCTGCAGCGCTTCGAGCGCGCCGGCGCGCTGCTGCCGGTGCAGGCGCGGCAGTCATCGTACATGCTGCTGTTGCAGAGCGGCGCCTCGCCCTGGCTGATCCGCCAGCGCGACTGCGCCTACCTGCGCCGCCTCTGGCACCGGTGGTCGCCGGGCTGGGCGTTCACGGAGAATGACTTCGCGCCCGTGCGCCAGGCCTTCTCCAGCCCCGCCGTGGCGCATGCCGCCACGCGCTACTACCGCTCGCTGTTCACCCCGCCACGCGCCGCCACGCGCGCCTTCTACGCGCGCCTGCGCCGCCCGCTGGCCACACCCGTGCTGGCGCTCGCCGGCGCGGACGATGGCTGCCTGCACGCCGGCCTGCTCGACCGCATCGTGGACCCGGCGCTGTTTCCGGCCGGCGTGCGTACCGTCACGCTGCCCGGCTGCGGCCACTTTCTGCACGCCGAACGCCCGCAGGCCGTGCTCGACGAACTGTTGACCCACCTGCGCGCCACCTCGGCCTGAGCTGCGGTTATACTTGTGCGGTTTGTGCGGGCTTTCACGCCCGCCGCCGCTCATTACCGTTCGCCCAGTGGAGCCCGCGCATGACCGTGATCAAGAAGGACGACCTCATCCAGAGCGTCGCCGATGCCCTGCAGTACATCTCCTACTACCACCCGGTGGACTTCATCCAGGCCATCAACGCGGCCTACGAGCGCGAAGAAAACCAGGCGGCGAAAGATGCCATGGCGCAGATCCTGATCAACTCGCGCATGTGCGCCGAGGGCCACCGCCCGATCTGCCAGGACACCGGCATCGTCACCGTGTTCGTGAAAGTGGGCCAGAACGTGCGCTGGGACCTGGGCGACCTGAGCCTGGACGACGCCATCAACGAAGGCGTGCGTCGCGCCTACCTGAACCCGGACAACGTGCTGCGCGCCTCGATCCTGCGCGACCCGGCCGGCAAGCGCCAGAACACCAAGGACAACACGCCGGCGGTGATCCACTACTCGATCGTGCCGGGCGACAAGGTCGACATCACCGTGGCGGCCAAGGGCGGCGGCTCCGAGAACAAGTCGAAGATGGCCATGCTCAACCCGTCCGACTCGATCGTGGACTGGGTGCTGAAGACGGTGCCGACCATGGGCGCCGGCTGGTGCCCGCCGGGCATGCTCGGCATCGGCATCGGCGGTACGGCGGAGAAGGCCGCGCTGCTGGCCAAGGAATCGCTGATGGACCCGGTGGATATCCAGGAGCTGATCGCGCGCGGTCCGCAGAATCGCGTGGAAGAGCTGCGCCTGGAGCTGTACGAGAAGGTCAATGCGCTCGGCATCGGCGCCCAGGGCCTGGGCGGCCTGACCACGGTCATCGACATCAAGATCAAGGACTACCCGACCCACGCCGCCTCGCTGCCGGTCGCCATGATCCCCAACTGCGCCGCCACCCGCCACGTGCATTTCGAGCTGGATGGCTCCGGCCCGGCCGAGCTGGAAGTGCCGAAGCTGGAAGACTGGCCGAAGCTGACTTTCGATGCCTCGAAGTCGCGTCGCGTCAATCTGGACGGCATCACCCCGGAAGAGATCGCGTCCTGGCAGCCGGGCGAGACCCTGCTGCTGAACGGCACCATGTACACCGGCCGTGACGCCGCCCACAAGCGCATGGTCGAGATGTTCGCGCGCGGCGAAGAGCTGCCGGTCGACCTGCGCGGCAAGTTCATCTACTACGTCGGCCCGGTCGACCCGGTGCGCGATGAAGTCGTGGGCCCGGCCGGCCCGACCACGGCCACGCGCATGGACAAGTTCACCGACACCGTGCTCGGCAAGACCGGCCTGTACGGCATGATCGGCAAGTCCGAGCGCGGGCAGGTGGCCATCGAGGCGATCAAGAAGCACCAGGCGGCCTACCTCATGGCCGTCGGCGGCGCCGCCTACCTGGTGTCGAAGGCGATCCGCAAGGCGCGCGTGGTGGCTTTCGAGGACCTGGGGATGGAAGCGATCTACGAGTTCACCGTGGAGGACATGCCGGTGAGCGTGGCGGTGGACGTGCGCGGCAGCTCGGTGCACCACACGGCGCCGAAGATCTGGCAGGCCAAGATCGGGAAGATTCCGGTGGATGCTTGATTTAGCTGGTGGCGTACAAAAAAGCCCGCTGATGCGGGCTTTTTTGTGGTGTCCCCCTCAAAACAACCCCCGCTGCCCCATCCCGCCCTCATGCCGCAGCAGCCACTCCTTCCGCCACAGTCCGCCGCCATAGCCCGTCAGTGACCGGTTGCTGCCGATCACCCGGTGGCAGGGCAGCACGATGCTCACCGGGTTCGCGCCGTTGGCCAGGCCGACCGCGCGCACGGCGGCGGGCCGGCCGATGTGGTCGGCCAGCTCGCGGTAGCTGATGGTTTCGCCACCAGGGATGCCGCGCAGCGCCAGCCAGACCTGGCGTTGGAAGTCGGTGCCGCCGAGGGCGACGGGCAGGGTGTCGACGGCGGCGACATCGCCGGCGAAATAGGCCAGCAGGGCGGGTGTCGCGGCCGAGGCCTCCCGCGTTTCGCGCAGCCGCACGGGCTGGCCGGGGTACTGCCGGCGCAGCAGCAGGCGCATGCGCTCCTCGTGGTCGTGCCAGTCGAGGGCGCGCAGCTGGCCCTTGGCATCAGTGATGATGAGCATCTGCCCCAATGGGCTGTCCACGCGTTCGAGCATGAATTCCAGATCGGACATGG
>NZ_PTQZ01000222.1 GCF_002943415.1 Amnimonas aquatica
CTGGATATCCTGCTGGCCACGCCGGTCGGCCTGCATGCGTCCTCGCTGGTCATCGTGGTCTGGCTGGGCCGCATGACGCAGCGCTGGACCGGCGTCTTCTCGATCCGCCAGACCACGGTGCTGGTCCTGCTGCTGGTGCTGGCGGGCCGCCTGGTGCGCTTCGTCGAGCTGTCCCTGCTGGGGCAGGTGCCGGCACAGTGGGACTATTTCCTGCCGGTGATCGCCAGCGCGCTGATCTGGCCGACCATCCTGCTGTCGCTGCGCCGCTGGACCCAGCGCTGAGGCGACCCCATGGCGCGCCTGCTGCTGGCCTCGACTTCTCCCCGCCGCCTCGAGCTGCTGCGCCAGATCGGCCTGCGGCCGGAGGTGCTGCGGGTCGATATCGACGAGTCGGTGCGGCCGGGCGAGGCCGCCGCCGACTACGTGCTGCGCCTGGCGCGGGCCAAGGCCGAGGCGGGGCGGGCGCAGGCCGAGGCCGCCGGATACGGTCCGGCATGGGTACTTGCGGCGGATACCACGGTGCTGGCCGGAGGTGAAATACTCGGCAAACCGGCCTCGCTGGATGATGCACGCCGTATCTGGGCGCTGCTGCCCTCGCCGGATCACCAGGTGCTGACCGGTGTCGCGCTGGTGCATGGCGATCGCATCCTCAGCCGGGTGGTGTCGACCGCGGTGGACTTCCTGCCCATTCCGGCGCAGGAGCAGGAGGCCTACTGGGCCAGCGGCGAGCCGCAGGACAAGGCCGGCGGCTATGCCATCCAGGGCCGCGCGGCGTTGTATGTCGCCGGCATTCGCGGCAGCTACAGCAACGTGGTCGGCCTGCCGCTGGCCGAAACCGCCGCCCTGCTCAGGCAGGCGGACCATCCGCTCTGGGAGTGACCGATGCAGACACGCGTGCCGAATACCGACGAGGTCCTGATCAATGTCACGCCCATGGAGTCGCGCGTGGCCCTGGTCGAGAACGGCATCGTGCAGGAGCTGTACGTCGAGCGCACGGCGCGGCGCGGTCTGGTCGGCAACATCTATCGCGGTCGCGTGGTGCGGGTGCTGCCCGGCATGCAGGCGGCCTTCGTCGAGATCGGCCTGAGCCGCACGGCCTTCATCCATCTCAACGAGGTCAGGCTGGGCGCGGCAGGCACGCGGCCGGCGGCCATCCACGAGCTGCACGAAGGCCAGTCGATCACTGTCCAGGTCATGAAGGACATGATGGGCACCAAGGGCGCCCGCCTGACCATGGACCTCTCCATTCCCTCGCGCTATCTGGTCTACATGCCGTTCGGCGACCAGGTCGGCATTTCCCAGAAGATCGAGGACGAGGTCGAGCGCGAGCACCTGAAACAGCAGATCCGCAGCCTGCGCGCCGAAAGTCCGGACGAGCTGGGCGGCGGCTTCATCGTGCGCACGGTGGCGGAGGGCGTGCAGGACGCCGAGCTGCGTCACGACATGGATTTCCTGCTCAAGCTCTGGCGCCACGTGCGCGAGCGCGCGCTGGTGACCGAGGGCCCGGCGCTGATCTCCGAGGAGCTGCCGCTGTCGCTGCGCACCCTGCGCGATCTGGTCGGGCCGGGCGTGATCAAGGTCTGCATCGATTCCCGCGAGACCTACGGCAAGGCCATCGAGTTTGCCCGTGAGTTCGTGCCCGGCGTCGAGGACCGGCTCGAGCACTACCCCGGCGAGCGCCCGCTGTTCGACCTCTACAACGTCGAGGACGACCTGCAGAAGGCGCTGCAGCGCAAGGTGCTGCTCAAGTCCGGCGGCTACCTGATCATCGACCAGACCGAGGCCATGACCACGGTCGACGTCAATACCGGCTCCTTCGTCGGCAGCCGCAACCTCGAGGACACGGTGTTCAAGACCAACCTCGAGGCCACCCACGCCATCGCCCGCCAGCTGCGGCTGCGCAATCTGGGCGGCATCATCATCATCGACTTCATCGACATGGAGGAGCAGGAGCACCGCCAGCAGGTGCTGCGCTCGCTGGAGAAGATGCTGGCGCGCGACCACGCCCGCACCAAGATCACCCAGGTCTCCGAGCTGGGCCTGGTGGAGATGACCCGCAAGCGCACGCGCGAGTCGCTGGAGCATCTGCTCTGCGAGACCTGTCCGACCTGCGCCGGGCGCGGCACGGTGAAGACGGCGGAAACCATCTGCTTCGAGATCTTCCGCGAGATCCTGCGCGAGGCCCGCGCCTACGATGCCGCCAACGGCTATTCCGTGGTCGCCAACCAGCGTGTCATCGACCGCCTGCTGGGCGAGGAGTCGGCCGCTGTCGCCGACCTCGAGCAGTTCATCGGCAAGCCCATCCGTTTCCAGGTCGAGGCCATGTACAGCCAGGAGCAATACGATGTCGTGCTGCTCTGACCTGCCGGCGCGGGGAGGCCTTCCGGCATGACGCATCCGCCGGTGTCGCGCCTCGACCGTCTGCTGCACGGCCTGCTCTGGGCGCTGGCCATCGTGCTCATTCCGCTGGCGCTGGTGGTGGGTGTGGGGCGCGAGCTGCTGCCGCTGGTGTCGGGGCAGAAGCCGGCCATCGAGCGTCTGCTCACCGAGCGTACCGGCCTGCAGATCCGCCTGGGCAGCGTGCGTGGCGAGTGGCAGGGGCTGACGCCGCAACTGAAGGCGGAGCAGGTCGCGATCCATGATGCCGGTCGCCCGGACAGGCCCCTGCTGGTGGTGCCGTCGGTGGTCACGCGTCCGGACTGGTGGGCGACCCTGCGCGATCTCAGTCCCCGGCTGGAGACCACGATCCACGGGCTGAAGCTGACGCTGGCGCCACGCGCCGGCGGCGGCATCGAGGTCGTCGAGCTGTCCGGGCTGCGAAAGTCCGACCCCGAAAGCGCGCAGCAGGCGCTGCGCTGGCTGCTGGCCCAGCCGGGCATGAAT